>NZ_JBKOTX010000194.1:0-10309 GCF_047086965.1 Roseovarius halophilus (ex Wu et al. 2025)
TTTTTGTGGTGGTGGTACTAAGGCCGCGAGGCGGCGTTCGGTGCCGGACGGTCCGCGGGGGCCCGGCCCCCCCCCGCGCCTAGCGGTGGTTTTTCGCCCCACGACGGCCGGGGCACTGGTCGCGCCCGGCGCTGTTGCATAGACTCGGTCCCAGACAGAGCCGAAACGGGGGTCGCATGACAGGTGACTACGACGAACTGACGGGCGCGACCGATGCGCGGCGGCGCTATGTCACGCGGCGCTGGATCGTCTCGATGCTGCGCGGGCAGGAGGGGCTGGGCGATACTTTCTGGGTGGGCTGTCTCGGCACGTGGTTCGTGGCCGCGCCGCTTGCGGTGCTCGGGGCGGTCCTGCTGCGCGGGGTCGGTACCGGGCCCAGCGTCCTGACGATGGTCCAGGTGGTCTTCTTCGGTGCGCTGGCGGCCTGGTTCCTGGCACTGACCCGGGCGGTCTGGTGCGCCGCGCGGCGCAGCCCGCAGGTCGGGGCCTGGCGCTGGGCCGGGCTGGCGATCGCGCTTGTCCAGGGTCTTGCCTGCCTGGCGCTGGCGCTGTTGCCCTTGGCCGGGGGCTGAGTCCATGCTGCGTGGGCTCTCGGTCATTTTCGCCATGCTGGCGGTCCCGGTTCAGGCGCATCCGCATCTCTTCGTGGATGCCGAGGTCGCGCTTGTCTACGAGGGCGAGACCCTCCGGGCGGTACGGCTGACCTGGACCTATGACGCCTTCTTCTCGCTGATGCTGACCGAGGACCTCGGGCTCGATTCCGATATGGACGGGCAGTTGTCCGAAGCCGAGCTGGAGACCCTGTCCGCGGCCGTGCTGGACTGGCCCGACGGCTACGAAGGCGATCTCTACGTCACGCAGGAGGGCCAGCCCGTTCAACTGGGCGCGCGGCAGGATGCATCGGTCACCTTCGAAGAGGAGCAGGTGATCGAAAGCCATACCCGCCCCGTCACCTCGGCCGCGCCGGGCGGTGCCACCGTCAAGGTCTACGACCCGGGCTATTACACCGCCTATTCGGTGGTGCGGCCCGTGGCCGTAAAGGGCAGCGCGACCTGTGGCGCCCGGGTGGCACGTGCCGACCTGATCGCCGCGACCGAGAAGGTGGACGAACTGCTTTACGGGATGCCGCAGGACCAGGCCGAGGCGCAGTTTCCCCAAGTGGGTGAGGATTTCGCGGATACGATCCGGGTGACATGCGGCGGCTGATGCTGATCCCCGTCGTGGCGCTGCTGGCGCTGGCGGTCTGGCTCTGGGGCCATGGCGGCGCAGACCAGGTGGCGCGATGGGCCGCGGCCGGGCAGCGCGACGTGCAGACCGCCATGGCCGGGGCCCTGCGCGCCCTCAAACGGGGCGAGCCGGGGGCGCTGGGCACGCTCTGGGGGCTGTGTTTCGCCTATGGTTTCTTTCACGCGGCCGGACCGGGGCACGGCAAGCTGGTGATCGGCGGCTATGGCCTGGGCCGCCGGGTGCCGCTGTTGCGCCTGTCGGGGTTGGCGCTGGCCTCCTCTCTGGGGCAGGCCGCGACGGCGGTGATCCTGATCTATGCGGGGGTTCTGGCGCTGGGCTGGACCCGGCAACAGGTGCAGGGCCTGTCGGATGGTCTGTTCGAGGCGCTGTCCTACGGCGCCGTCGGGCTGATCGGGCTGTGGCTGCTTTTTCGCGGGGCGCGCAAGTTGTGGCGCGGGGCAGGGTCGGGCGACCCCGCAGATGATGGCGCGGCCCCCTGCGAGACCTGCGGCCATGCCCATGCCCCGACCGTGGATCAGGCCAGTGCCGTCCGATCCTGGCCCGAGGCGCTGGCACTGGTCGGCGCCGTGGCGATCCGGCCCTGCACCGGCGCGCTGTTCCTGCTGATCCTGACATGGCGGCTGGGGATCGACTGGGCGGGCATCATCGGCGCGGTCGTCATGGGGCTGGGGACCGCGACGGTGACGGTCGCGGTGGCCATCGCGGCCGTTGTGTTCCGCGAAAGCACCCTGACGCAGGCCGCCGCGGGGCGCGGCACCGCGCGGGTGCTGGCCCTTGTCGAGCTGCTGGCCGGGCTGACCGTGGCGCTGCTGGCGGCGCAGCTGCTCATGCGGCCGGGCGTTTTCTAGCCAACCGCCCCTGGCAATTCTGGACCTGCACGAAAACCGGGCGTAAGGCTGTTTCATGACGCGCCCCAGCCACCATATCGCCCATGCCCGGCGGCTTCTGAGCCTGGGCCTGCCGCTGGTGGGGGCGACCCTGGCGGGCTTTCTGATCCACATGACCGACACCCTCATGCTGGGCTGGTACGACGTGACCGCGCTTGCGGCCGCGACCGTGGCCAATGGGCTGTGGTTCGTCGTCTTCATCGTCGGGGCGGGCTTCGGCCATGCTGTCACGCCCATGGTGGCCGCGGCGGTGGAACAGGGCGACGATGTGAGCGCCCGGCGCATCACCCGGATGGGCCTCTGGCTGTCCGTTGTCTATTGCTTTGTCGCCGTGGCCCTGCTGTGGCGCGGCGCGGACCTGCTGCGCCTGATCGGCCAGCCCGAGGCCGTGGCGGTGGCCGGCGGCCAGTACCTTTCGATCGCGATCCTGGGCTTTTTCCCGGCGCTGGCCGGCCATGTCATGCGGTCCTTCCTGGGGGCGGTGCAACTGACGGCGGTGCAGCTCTGGATCACGCTGGCCGCGCTGGTGATGAACGCGGGCTTCAACTACGCGCTGATCTTCGGCAATCTCGGCGCGCCGGAACTCGGGATCGAGGGTGCGGCGCTGGCCTCGATCCTGACGCACACGGTGCAGATGGGCGCGCTGATGGTCTATGCCCAGTGGAAACGGCCGGACCTCGCGCTGTTCAGCCGCATCTGGCGCCCGGACGCCGAGATCATGGCGCGGGTCTTCAAGCTGGGCCTGCCCGTGGGCGGCGCGGCGCTGTCGGAAAGCGGGCTGTTCACCGGATCGTCGATTATGATGGGCTGGCTGGGCGAGGTGGAGCTGGCTGCCCATGGCATCGCGCTGCAACTGACGGCGGTGATGTTCATGTTTCACGTCGGCATGTCCAATGCCGCCACCATCCGCATCGGCAGCCACTTCGGCCGCCACGACGGCCCGGGGATGCGCCGCACCGCCGAGACCTCTTTCGTGCTCTCCATGGCCTTCGGCATCCTTGCGATTGCCGTGTTCCTGCTGTTTCCCGAAACGCTGGTCGCGCTTTTCGTGGACCCGGACGAGCCGCAGCGCGACGCGGTGATCGCGCTGGGCGCGGGGCTGGTGATGATCGGGGCGCTGTTCCAGTTCGTGGACGCGGCCCAGATCGTCGCGCTGTCGAATCTGCGCGGGATGCAGGACACCAACGTGCCCATGTGGTTGGCCGGGGTCAGCTACTGGGGGATCGGCCTGCCCGCAGGCTATGTGCTGGGCCTTCCGCTGGGTCTGGACGGGGCCGGGGTCTGGTTCGGGATGACGCTTGGTCTGGCCGCCGCGGCGCTGCTTCTGTCGGCGCGGCTGATGCGGCAGTTGGCGCGGTTCGACAGGGCGCCGGTCGGCCAGGTTCGGACGGGCTGAGCCGCCACGCGGCGCTTGCATCGGAGCGGGGCCTTGGCCATGCTTTGCGCGGGCCCGGGCGTGCCGCCTTGGCCGTCAAATGAACGTTGCGCGGGTCGAGGGGCAGGGCAGAGCATGATCTTCGAGGTTTTCGCCGTCGGGGCCGCCTTCATCTTCGGCCTGGCGGTGCGGCCGCTGGGGCTGCCGCCGCTGGTCGGGTTCCTGACGGCAGGCTTTGTCATCCACGCGCTGGGACCCGGCTACGGGATGCCCGCCGAAACCGGGCCGATCCTGGATCACCTGGCCGACCTGGGCGTGCTGCTGCTGCTTTTCACCGTGGGGCTCAAGCTCAAGCTGCGCCAGATCGGCGAACCCCAGGTCGTCGGCGTCGCCCTGCTGCACTTCGCGCTGTCGGTGGCGCTGTTCACGCCGCTGGCGCGGTGGCTGTTCACGCCGGACTGGACGCTGGCGCTATTGGTGGGGGTGGCGCTGGCCTTTTCCTCGACGGTGCTGGCGGCCAAGATGCTGGACGCCAAGCGCGAGATGGGCAGTTTCCACGGCCGCACCGCCATTGGCATCCTGATCGTGCAGGACATCATCGCCCTGGTCGTCCTCGCCGTTTTTTCGGGCAAGGTGCCCGAGCCATGGGCGCTGCTCATCTTCGCCACGCCGCTGCTGCGCCCGGTGCTGCACAAGGTGCTGGACTGGGCCGGTCACGAGGAGGTTCTGGTGCTGGCGGGCATGGCGCTTGCGATCGTCGTGGGCGGCTACGGCTTCGAGGTCATCGGGCTGAAGGGCGAGATCGGCGCGCTGGTCATGGGGCTGCTGCTGTCCAATCATCCGCGCGCGGGCGAGCTGTCGAAATCGCTCTGGTCGCTCAAGGAAGTCTTCCTGGTAGGTTTTTTCCTGTCCATCGGCATGTCGGGCCTGCCCGACTGGGACGCGGTCGTCTTCGCCGTGGTGCTGGGGCTGCTGCTGCCGCTCAAGGGGCTGCTCTTCTTCTTCCTGCTGTTGGCCTTCAAGCTGCGCGCCCGGACGGCCTTCCTGTCGGCGCTGTCGCTGTCGGTCTACAGCGAGTTCGGCCTGATCGTCGCCAGCGGTATCCCCGCGGCCGAGCCCTTCGTGGTGCCACTGGCCATTGCCGTCTCGGTGTCCTTTCTTGTGGCTGCGCCGATTAACCATATGGCGCATCCGCTTTTCGAGCGCTTCGCCGACCGGCTGAAGCCCTTCCAGCGCGTCACGCCCCACCCTGACGAACAGCCCACCGACCTGGGCGAGGCCGATATTCTGATTTTCGGGATGGGCCGGACAGGCTCGGCGGCCTACGAGGCCATGACTGAACGCGGCCTCCGGCCCATCGGGCTGGATGCCGACACCTACAAGGCCGCAGCCCATGCCAAGGCCGGGCGCAACGTGGTCTTTGCCGATGCCGAGGACAGCAATTTCTGGGCCGGTGTCAAGCTGGGCCGGGTCAAGGCCGCGGTGCTGGCCATGAACGACCTCGAGGCCAAGGTGATCGCCGCGCGCACCCTGCGGTCCAAGGGGTTTGAGGGGCCGATCGTCGGCCATGCCCTGCATGACGAACACGTCATGCTGATCCAGGAGGCTGGCGCGGACCGCACTTACCTGACCATGCGCGAGGCGGGGCGCAGCCTGGCCCAGAATGCCTGCGAGGCGATGGACACGGCACAGATCCCCGGGGCGTGACAGGCGGCGCGTGACAGCCGTGCCGCGCTGTCATGGGCGCGGCTATTCCGCGGCGTCCTTGCCCTTCATGAGCCGGTCGGCTTTCTTGCGCAACAGCACCGAGCGCAGATCGTGCATGGCCAGCAGCAACGCGTCGGTGACATCCTCAAGCTGGTCATCCGTCGCCTTGGACTGCGCCCATTGGGTGGTCAGGTTCAGGTGGTCGATGGCGCGGTGGATGTCGTCAACCCTGCGCCAGGCAGCGTCGCGCTGCGTTCGGCCATCCAGTCAGGGATCACGGCCAGGTCCGCCTCGTCGAGGGTCCGGTCGCCCTGTGCCTTGATCTGGCCGTTGTTGATGTTCACGACCGCGATCTGATCCATCTCGATCCGGCGCTGGCGGTTCTCGGTGTCGACCTTGAAGACAGCCGCCCCGTTTTCCTTGACGCGGAAGTAATACTGGCAGACTCTGCGCCCATCTTTGCCTCGTCCCTCTCGGCCACCGCCACGCGGCATTGCGGCAAAGCTAGCAGACCGACGCGCGCCGCGCCAGAACTCCGGTGGCCTCAGCGCAGGCCCTCGCAGAAGCTTTGGATCCGGGCACAGGCCTCTTGCAGCGTGGCGTCATCCGTCGCGTAGCTGACGCGGAAATTCGGCGACAGGCCGAAAGCCGCGCCAAAGACCACGGCGACGCCGGTTTCCTCCAGCAGGGCAGTGGCGAAATCCTCATCCGTGGCGATCCGCTCGCCGCCCGCGCTGGTCTTGCCGATGCAGCCCACGATGGACGGGTAGACGTAAAAGGCGCCCTCGGGCGTCGGGCAGTCGATCCCCCGCGCGGCATTGAGCATCCCCACCACCAGATCGCGGCGCCGCACGAAGGCGCGGTTGTTCTCGGCGATGAAATCATGCGGGCCGTCCAGTGCCGCGACCGCCGCCCATTGCGAGATCGAACAGGGGTTCGAGGTGCTTTGCGACTGCACCTTGCGCATGGCCGCGATCAGCGGCTCGGGCCCGGCGGCATAGCCGATGCGCCAGCCCGTCATGCAATAGGCCTTGGAGACGCCGTTGACCGTCAGTGTCCGGTCATGGAGCCGCGGTTCGACCTGCGCCGGGGTGCAGAAGGTGAAAGCGTCATAGGCCAGGTGTTCGTACATGTCGTCGGTCATCACATGCACGTGGCGGTGGCGCAGCAGGACATCCGTGAGTGCCTGCAGTTCATCCCATGAATAGCCCGCCCCCGTGGGGTTGGAGGGCGAGTTGAACAGGACCCACTTGGTCCGCGGGGTGATCGCCGCCTCAAGCTGCCCGGCCGTGATCTTGTACCCGCGCGCCAGCGAGGCCGCGACCGTCACCGGGGTGCCGCCCGCCAGCAGCACCATGTCGGGGTAGCTGACCCAGTAGGGGGCGGGGATCACGACCTCGTCGCCCGGGTCCAGCGTCGCCATGAGCGCGTTGAACAGCACCTGTTTGCCGCCCGACGAGACCGAGACCTGCGCCGGCGCGTAGTCCAGCCCGTTGTCGCGCTTGAACTTGGCGCAGATCGCCCGTTTCAGCTCGGGTATGCCGTCAACGGGGGTATAGCGTGTCTTGCCATCTTCGATGGCGCGGATGCCGGCGGCGCGGATATGGGCGGGCGTGTCGAAATCCGGCTCGCCCGCCCCAAGGCCGATCACGTCGCGCCCGGCCGCGCGCAATTCGGCGGCGCGGGTCGTCACCGCGATTGTGGGCGACGGTTTGACACGGGCAAGTGTCGCGGAAAGCAAGGACATGGTCGGCCCCGGTTTTGAATTCCCCTGTGCGACGTGTCATAGGTGTGCCGGAGCGAACAGACAAGTTCAGAGGACCCCATGACCGAAGATGAAAAGACCGAGTGGTTCAGCGCCGATACCGCCACCTTCGGCGACAGGCTGGCCGCGGCGCGCGAATCCGTTTCGATGACCCAGAAGGACCTGGCCAAGAAGCTGGGCATCAAGCTGGGCACCCTGCGCAACTGGGAGGACGACCTCAACGAGCCGCGCGCGAACAAGCTTCAGATGGTCTCGGGCATCCTCGGGGTCTCGATCGGCTGGCTGCTTACCGGTGAGGGCGAGGGCGTCGAGGCCCCCGCAGAGAGCCACGTGGAACCGGCCGACGTGCGCGCGATTCTCGCCGAGATGCGCGGGCTGCGCGCCCAGATCGCCCAGTCGGGCGAGAAGCTGTCGCAACTGGAAAAACGCCTGCGCGCGGTGCTGAGTGACGTGACATGACCGAGCAGGACGAGACGCGCCGCAAGCGGCTCTACATGCGGTCGATCCGGCGCGGCATCAAGGAGATGGACCTGATCCTTGCCGCCTTTGCCGACAGGCACCTTGGGGACATGACCGCGGCCGAGCTGGATCTCTACGACCGCCTGCTGTCCGAGAACGATCAGGATCTGTATCAATGGGTTTCGGGGCAGGTGGCGCCGCCTGATCCCTATACCGCGCTGGTGGCCCGCATCGCCAAGGGCGCGGCGGGCGTGACCCAACCCTGACAGCGCCGCAGGCGGGCGCGCGCAGGAATTGCGGGGTGCTTAACCGATTGTTCGGCATTTGCATGCCATCTGGGACGTGCAACGGCACAGAACGGAGGGTGTTGCATGTCATTTCACAGGGTTCCCGACTCTGCCGAAGACACCGGCGCCGGGGCGGACGGGCAGACGCGCGCCTTCGATGCCGGGTTCATGACCTCCTATCTTGAGACGCTGATGCTGGTGGAACGGCTGCACCGGCTGCTGCTCGATGTCATCAAGGATGAATTCGAACGGGTGGGCATCCTCGAGGTCAACGCGGTGCAGGCGCTCTTGATGTTCAACGTCGGCGACAACGAGGTCACGGCCGGCGAACTCAAGACGCGCGGCTACTACCAGGGCAGCAACGTCAGCTACAACCTCAAGAAACTGGTCGAGATGGGCTACATGCACCACCAGCGCTGCGAGATCGACCGCCGCTCGGTGCGGGTGCGCCTGACTGCCAAGGGCCGCGGGGTCCGCGACATCGTCGCCGGTTTGTTCGGTAATCACGCGCGCGGATTGCAGGACCGCGCGGTGCTCAGCATGGACGGCATAGATGAGATCACGACGGCGCTGCGCCGGGTCGAACGCTACTGGTCCGACCAGATCCGACATATTTACTGACCGGTCAGAGGGGCAGCGATCTCCGACGCGGATGCGCGCGGGGCGCTCGCCTGGTGACACCACGCCCCGGTGGGGACACGGCGCATGGATGCGCCGTCCCACGCGCGGTTGATCGCGCCTGCGCCACGGGAAATTTTCGCCTTTCATTCGCGCCCCCGTGTCATACCTTTCGGCCGGAAAGGGGCGCGCATGTTGCTGGAGGTCGAGAACCTGTCGAAATCCTATCCCGGCCCCGAGGGGCCGGTGCCCGTTTTGCGCGGCGTGGACCTGCAACTGCGGGCGGGCGAAACGCTCGCCCTGCGGGGCGAGTCCGGGTCGGGCAAGAGCACGCTTTTGCACCTGGCCGGCGGGCTGGACCGGGCCGACGGAGGCCGTATCACCATTGACGGTCGGCAGGTCACCGGGCTGGACGATGCCGGCCGCGCGGCCCTGCGGCGCGGCACGGTGGGCATCGTCTTTCAGCAGTTCAACCTGATCCCGTCGCTGACCGTCGGTGCGAACATTGCCTTTCAGGCCAGGCTGGCGGGGCGGCACGACGTCGCAGGCGCGGCGCGACTGGCCGAGGCGCTGGGCCTGACCGCGCAGCTGAGGAAATACCCCGAACAGTTGTCCGGCGGACAGCAGCAGCGCGTCGCCATCGCCCGCACGCTGGCCGCGCGGCCCGCGCTTGTTCTGGCCGATGAACCCACCGGCAACCTTGACGAGGCGACGGCCACGGTGGTGCTGGACCAGATGCTGTCGCTGGTCGCCGAAACCGGCGCGGCGCTGATGATGGTGACCCATTCGCCGGACCTGGCCGGGCGACACGGGCGGCAGGTGAATCTGCGGCAGGGGCGTCTGGCATGACGCGCGCGGGGCTTGCCGCGCTCTGGTCCCACTGGCGGCGCAACCCGCTGCAGCTTTTCACGCTGGTGGCCGGGCTGGCGCTGGCCACCGCGCTCTGGTCCGGGGTTCAGGCGTTGAACGCGCAGGCGCGCGCCAGTTATGACGCCGCGGCGGCCGTGCTGGGCGAGGGCCGCCATGACCAGCTTGTGCCGCGCGCCGGGGACAGCATCCCGCAGGACACCTACCTGACGCTGCGCCGGGCGGGCTGGCAGGTCTCGCCGGTTCTGGAAGGCCGGCTTCAGGCCGGGCAGACCCGGGTGCGGCTGGTGGGGATCGATCCGCTGACAGCACCGGGTGGCGTCGGGCCGATGACCCGCAGCGACCAGGCCACGCTGCCCGCCTTTCTGTCCGAGGGTGTTGTCTTTGCCCATCCCGGAGCCGCGGCAGCGCTGGCCGACACCGTTGCGCAGCGGGTGATCGCCGACCCCGGCCTCGCGGCCGACACCGCGATCACGGATATCGGCGTGGCGCAGCGCCTGCTGGGCCGCGATGACCTCAGCCGCCTGATCCTTGCCGAAACCCAGCCCATGGGCCGGCCCGATCTGGACACCCTGGCCCCGGATCTGATCCGGCGCGCGTCGCAGCAGGGTTCGGACATCGCGCAGTTGACCGACAGTTTCCACCTGAACCTGACGGCCTTTGGCCTGCTGAGTTTCGCAGTCGGCATCTTCATCGTTCACGGCGCAATCGGCCTGGCCTTCGAACAGCGCCGCGCCATGATCCGCACCCTGCGCACGCTGGGCCTGTCGCTGCGTCGGCTGATGCTGCTGATGGGGCTGGAACTGGCGCTGATCGCGCTGCTGGCGGGCGGTATCGGCGTTGCGCTGGGCTATGTGCTGGCGGCCAGCCTGCTGCCGGATGTCGCCGCCACGCTGGAAGGGCTTTATGGCGCGCAGGTCGCGGGGGGATTGCAGCTTGATCCTGTCTGGTTGATCTCCGGGTTGGGGATCGCATTGACTGGGGCCGCGCTGGCCGGGGCGGGCGCCTTCTGGAAAATCGCCCGGATGCCGGTGCTGGCCACGGGTGCGCGGGCCTGGGCCGTCACCGCGGGGCGCAGGCGGGGCTGGCAGGGCGG
>NZ_JBKOTX010000195.1:0-10263 GCF_047086965.1 Roseovarius halophilus (ex Wu et al. 2025)
GCCCGGTACACAGGGCACGCCGAGATCCTTCATGGTGTCCTTGGCGGTGATCTTGTCGCCCATGACGCGGATATGTTCCGTCCCGCTGCGGGGCACCAGCCATGCCGACGTACGACGCTACCACGTGCAGGACGGTGCCCTGCTGGTGGATGACTGCCCGCTGGCGGAGCCCGAGAAATTCGCGGGGTACCGGGGCAACCCCAAGGCCCCCGACGCCGTTCTGCTGCGCAACAACGGCCTGCATGTCGAGCTGCTGTTCGACCGGGCGCATTTTATCGGATGCCGGGACCAGGCGCTGCTGGCCGATGTCCAGGTCGAGAGCGCCGTCTCGGTCATCATGGATTGCGAGGATTCGGTGGCCTGCGTCGATGCCGAGGACAAGGTGCTGGCGTACGGCAACTGGCTGGGCCTGATGAAGGGCACGCTAGAAGCGTCGCTGGAAAAGGGCGGCAAGACCGTCGCGCGGCGCCTGAACAGCGACCGGCGCTACACCGCCCCCGATGGCAGCGACCTGACACTGAAAGGGCGCGCGCTGATGTGGGTGCGCAACGTGGGGCACCTGATGACCACCCCCGCCATCCTCGATGCCCGGGGCGACGAGATCCCCGAGGGGCTGATGGATGCCGCGATCACCACCCTGATCGGGATGCACGATATCCGGCGCGAGGGCGGAAACTCGGTGCACGGGTCGATCTACGTCGTGAAACCCAAGATGCATGGCCCCGACGAAGTGGCCTTCACGGACGAGATTTTCACGCGCGTCGAATCCTTTCTCGGGCTGCCGGAATACACCGTCAAGATCGGCGTCATGGACGAGGAGCGCCGCACCTCGGTCAACCTAAAGGAATGCATCCGCGCCGCGAAGCACCGGGTGGCCTTCATCAATACCGGTTTTCTCGACCGGACGGGCGACGAGATCCACACCAGCATGGAAGCCGGCCCGTTCAGCCGGAAGGATTTCATCAAGCGCAAGGCGTGGATCACCGGGTACGAAAACCAGAACGTCGATATCGGGCTGGAATGCGGCCTGTCCGGCAAGGCGCAGATCGGCAAGGGCATGTGGGCCATGCCCGACCTGATGGCCGCCATGATGGAGCAGAAGATCGAACACCCCAAGGCGGGCGCCAACTGCGCGTGGGTTCCCTCGCCCACCGCGGCCACGCTGCACGCCCTGCACTATCACAAGGTCGATGTCCTTGCCGTTCAGGCGACGCTGAGGGCCGGCGGCCGGCGGGCTTTCGTCGACACGCTTCTCGACATTCCCGTCGCGAGTTACCGGAAATGGTCGAAGGAGCAGATCATCAAGGAGGTCGAGAACAACGCGCAGGGCATTCTTGGCTACGTGGTCCGCTGGATCGACCAGGGGGTCGGATGCTCCAAGGTGCCCGACCTCAACGACGTGGGCCTGATGGAAGACCGCGCCACCTGCCGGATCAGTTCGCAACACATCGCCAATTGGCTGCATCACGGCGTCGTCAGCGAGGCCGAGGTCATGGCGGTCATGCAGAAGATGGCGCAGGTGGTGGACGACCAGAATGCGGATGATCCCACCTATCGGCCCATGGCGCCCGGGTTTGACGGCATCGCCTTCAAGGCCGCCTGCGACCTGGTGTTCAAGGGTCGCGAGCAGCCTTCGGGCTATACCGAACCCGTCTTGCACCGCCGCCGCCTGCAACTGAAGGCCGCGCAGGCCGCATGACGTGAGGCCGAGTGGCCCCGGACCCGGCTGACAGGCCGTTTCCGGGGACGACCCGGCCGAGCAAACGCTGGCTACCGCTGGGCGGGTCCGCGCCGGACGGGGGACGTGCCCACGGCGCCCACGCGCCGGCGCGCGCCTATTTCTCGGGGATCAGGCCGCGCGGGCTGAAACGCAGCACCACCAGCAGGACCACGCCCATTGTCAGCAGGCGCATGTGCGCCGTGCTTTCCAGCAGGTGGACGCGCAGCGCGCTGTCCTCGGCCATGGGCGCGGTGACGGTCGCCATGAGCCATTGGCCCATCGGCTCCACCTGCACCCAGAGGAACCAGACGAGGAACCCGCCAAGCACGGCGCCGAAGTTGTTGCCCGACCCGCCCACGATCACCATCACCCAGATCAGGAACGTGTAGCGCAGCGGCTGATAGGTGGTGGGAATGAGCGCGCTGTCCAGCGTCGTCATCATGGCGCCCGCCATGCCGCACACGGCCGAGCCGAGGATAAAGACCTGAAGGTGACGGCGCGTGACGTTCTTGCCCATCGCCTCGGCGGCGACCTCGTTGTCGCGGATCGCGCGCAGCATCCGCCCCCACGGGCTGTTCAGCGCGAGTTGCGCCAGCACCAGGAGGGCCACCACAACGATCGCGAAAAACCCGGCATAGATGACCTTGACGAAAAGCGACGAGGCGGTGACCGGGTCGAACCCCATCGCCTCGGCCCTTGCGACGAACCCGGGGTCGGATTGCAGGTCGATCTCGTACGGTGCGGGGCGGGGAATGCCGGTGACGTTCTTGACGCCGCGGCTCAGCCAGTCCTCGTTCTTGAGCACGGCGATGATGATCTCGGCGATGCCCAGCGTGGCGATGGCCAGGTAGTCCGATCGCAGCCCGAGCGCCGCCTTGCCGATGATCCACGCCGCGCCGGCGGCCAGCAACCCGCCGACAGGCCAGGCTAGGACGACCGGCAGGCCCAGCCCGCCAAGGTAGCCCGTCCTTGCCGGGTCGACGGCCTCGACCGCCTGCACGCCCGCATCGAAGATCCAGCGGTAGACGAAGAACCCGATCACCAGCAACGCCAGCACGACGGCGCCGCGCAGGCGCGACGGGCCCATGCGGCGCAGCACCAGAATTGCCCCCGCGATCACGGCGCCGCCGAAAAGCAGGCCCATGATGATGCGCCCGCCGCCGGCGGACCACGCTTCGTTCACGGGCGGCATGGCCACCAGCACCGTGGCCAGCCCCCCGAGGGCCGTGAACCCCATGACGCCGACGTTGAAAAGCCCCGCGAACCCCCATTGCAGGTTCAGCCCGAGGGACATGACGGCGCTGACCAGCCCCATGTTCACGATGACCATGGCGGTGTTCCAGCTCTGCATGACACCGGTCAGCACGACCAGCCCCGCGACAAGGCCGAAAAGCGCGGTGTTCCTGAGTGTCTCGTTCATACCGCTTTCCCCCGGAACAGGCCCGTCGGCCGGAACAGCAGCACGATCAGCAGGATCACGAAGCTGACGGCGAACTTGTAATCGGTGCTCAGCAGTTGCACGAGGCCCGACGGCTCAAGCGACTCGGGCAGGAGATGGCCCAGCACCTTCTTCCATGCGTAGGTGACCGTCACCTCGGAAAAGGCGATGACGAACCCGCCGGCAATGGCGCCGAGCGGGCTGCCAAGCCCGCCCACGATGGCGCTGGCGAATACCGGCAGAAGAAGCTGCAGGTAGGTGAAGGGCTTGAACGACTTGTCGAGCCCGTAGAGAACACCCGCGACCGTCGCCAGCGCGCCGACGATCAGCCACGTGATCATCACCACGCGGTCGGGATTGATGCCGGACAACAGCGCAAGGTCCTCGTTGTCGGAGTAGGCGCGCATCGACTTGCCCGCGCGGGTGTGGGTGAGGAACCAGAACAGCAGCGCCACGACGATGACGGCGGTGACCACGGTGATGCCCTGCGTGGTCTTGATCGCGAGGCCTTCCTGAAGGCCGGTCATCTTGCGAAAGTCGAAGGCGGTGATGATGAAGCGCTCACCGTCGGCGAAGCGCTGGTCCCCCGGCCCGATGATGAAACGCACCAGCCCGTTGAGAATGAACATCACCCCGATCGACACGATCACGAGGATCACCGGCTTGGCCCGTTGTTCGCGGTAGAAGCGGTACACCACCCGATCGGTGACCAGCACGAGCGCCATGCAGCCGGCAATCCCGATGGGCAGGGCCAGAAGGGCGGTCGGCAGCGGCCCGAGCCCGACCCCCATGGATTGCAGCCACCACGTCGCGAGGATCGTGACCATCGTGCCGAAGGCCATCGTGTCGCCATGGGCGAAGTTGGAAAACCGCAGGATGCCGTAGATCAGCGTCACCCCCAGCGCGCCGAGCGCCAGTTGACTGCCATAGGCGATGGCGGGCACGAGGACGAAGTTCGACAGCGCGACAAGCGCATTGAGAAAATCCATCAGCGCGCCCCCCGGCACGGCGGGGCGGCCAGCACCCCGCGCAGGACGGCACCATGCCCGTGCGGATCGCGATAAGGCCCGTTACGGTGGGCTGCCGATCGGTATCGTCTCATCATCCCCCCAGAAAACTCCGCCGCACGTCCGCGTCAGCCAGCAGGTCCTTGCCCGAGCCGGTATAGGCATTGCGCCCCTGCACCAGGACATAGCCCATGTCGGCGATCTCCAGCGCCTGGCGCGCGTTCTGCTCGACCATGAGAACCGGAAGGCCGGTGCGCGCGACCTCGATGATCCGGTCGAAAAGCTCGTCCATCACGATGGGGCTGACCCCTGCCGTCGGCTCGTCGAGCATCAGCACCTTCGGCTTGGTCATGAGCGCGCGGCCGACCGCAACCTGCTGCCGCTGGCCGCCCGAGAGTTCGCCGGCGGGTTGCCGGCGTTTCTCGCGCAGGATGGGAAACAGGTCAAAGACCTGCTCCATCGTGCCGCTGATGTCGTCGGTGCGGATGAAGGCACCCATTTCGAGGTTCTCCTCCACCGTCATGGACGTGAAGATGTTGTGGTTCTGCGGCACGAAGCCCATGCCCTTGCGCACCCGCGCCTGCGGGGTCAGGCGGGTGATGTCCTCGCCCGCCAGCCGCACCGCGCCGCCGCGCAGGTCCAGCATCCCGAACACGGCCTTCATCGCCGTGGACTTGCCGGCCCCGTTGGGGCCCACGATCACCGCGATCTGGCCATGCCCCACCGAAACGGTGCAATCGTGCAGGATGTCGGGGCCCCGGCCATAGCCGCCGGTCATGTTGTCACCGATCAGGAAAGGGCCGTCGGCGCCCGGGGCCGGGCGGGCCTCGTCCTCGGTGCCGGCGGGACGCAGCTCGCCTGCCCCGTCGGGGTTGGCGATGGTGCGGTCCTTGTTGCCACGGTCGTCATAGGGGCCGCCGCTCATGCGTGGCCCCCGTGCCCGTTACCCGCGGCGGGGTGTCCGAAACTCGGCGCCGTGCTGGCGGCCACCCCGGGCGGCAGCACGAGTGTCGCGAAAAGCGCGCGGGCGGCCGTCATCCGGCTGTCTCCTTTTCCTTGTTCTTCAGGCCGGTGCCAAGATAGGCCTCGATCACGCGCTCGTCGGACTTGACCTCGTCCAGCGTGCCCTCGGCCAGCACCTTGCCCTCGGCCATGCAGATCACCGGATCGCAAAGCCGTTCGATGAAATCCATGTCGTGTTCGATCACAACGAAGGTGTAGCCGCGGTCGCGGTTCAGCGACAGGATCGCATCGCCGATCGTCCGGAGAAGGGTGCGGTTCACGCCGGCGCCGACCTCGTCAAGGAAGACAATCCGCGCATCCACCATCATCGTGCGGCCAAGCTCCAGCAGCTTCTTCTGGCCGCCCGAAAGGGTGCGCGCCTTCTCGTTGGCCAGGTGGTCGATTGTCAGGAATTCGAGAACCTCGTCCGCCTTGCGCTCCAGCGCGCGTTCTTCCTGCGCGATGCGGCCGCGCTGCAGCCACGTCTTCCACAGGGATTCGCCCGACTGTCCGCCGGGCACCATCATCAGGTTTTCCCGCACGGTCATCGAGCCGAATTCGTGCGCGATCTGGAAGGTGCGCAGCAGGCCCTTGTGAAACAAGGCGTGGGGCGGCAGGCCGGTGATGTCCTCGCCGGCCATCGTCACGCGGCCCGACGTGGGCCTGAGCACGCCGGCGATCACATTGAAAAGCGTGGTTTTTCCGGCACCGTTCGGGCCGATCAGCCCGGTAATGCTGCCCGGCTTTATTGTCAGGTTCGCGCCATCGACGGCGTGGAAGCCGCCGAAATGCTTGTGAACGTCCTCGACGACGATCATGCATGTCCCCCATCGGGCCGGTTGCCGCCCCGCCATTGTTGGGTCGGCCCGGGCAATCACCCGGGCCGACCAGAACCTTTCACCGCGCGATCAGCGGTAGCTGGACGTCGTGATCTTGCCGTCCTTGATCTCGATCTCGCGATAGCTGCCCGCCGACTCGCCGGGTTCGATCAGCTCGACCGCGGTCGCGCCCACATAATCGACGTCGCCGCCCTCGGCAAGAATGTCGAGCGCCTTGCCCAGCTCGCCGGGCATGATTTCCTCGCCGGGGGCGTTGGCCACGTCCATCACGTGATCCTTGTAGTCGGCCGCGTCCGTGCTGCCCGCGGCCTGCATGGCCATCAGGATGAGCGCCGCGGCGTCGTAGGATTCACCGGTGAAGGGCGACGTGGAATCGAAGGCATCGCCCGCGATTTCCTCGAACTTGTCCTTGCCGGGGCTGTCGGTGCCCGGCAGCTGCCCGGTGGAGCCGTCGATCATCGTGCCGAAGTTCTCTTCGAGTTTCGTGCCGATCATGCCGTCGGGGAAATGGAACGTGCTGAAGGCGCCGGTATCGAGCGCCGAACGCACGACGCCGCTGCCGCCTTGGTCAACATAGCCCGCCACCACGAGGCGCTCCCCCCCGGCGGAGGCCAGCGCGCCGACCTCGGCGGAATAGTCCGCCTTGCCGTCCTCGTGCGCGGCACTGATCGTCACCGTGCCGCCGGCCTCCTCGAAGGCCTGCTGGAAGCTGTCGGCAAGGCCCTTGCCGTAATCGTTGTTGGTGTAGGTCAGGGCCACTTCGTCGATGTCGCGGTCCATCAGGATGTCGGACATGATCTTGCCCTGCCGCGCGTCGGACGGCGCGGTGCGGAAGAAGAAGCCGTTGTCCTCGATGGTCGTCAGCGCCGGTGACGTCGAGGAGGGCGAGATCTGCACCACACCGTTGGGCTTGGTCACGTTCGACAGGACCGAGGTGGTCGCGCCCGAACAGGCCGCGCCGACGATGCCCTGCACACCCGCCGCGGTGACCAGCCGCTCGGCCGCGGCCGTGGCCGCGGACGCGTCGATACAGGTGGTGTCGCCCCGCTCGGACGTGACGGTCATGCCGTCAAGCAGCTTGCCGCTGTCGCTGACTTCCTTCATCGCCATCTCGGCCGCTTCCGCCATGTGCGGGGTCAGCGACTCGATCGGGCCGGTGAAGCCCATCAGGACGCCAAGCGTGATCCCGCCACCGTGGTTGTCCGCCGCGACCGGGCCGGCGAGAAGCGCCATCGCGGCGCTGGTCATGAGCAGGTTTTTCATTGAAACTCTCCCTGGTTGGTTCCGTTACCTCGCGCCCGAGCTTATTCATCCCCGACGCCCTTGAAAAGGCATGATCCGACATTCACACGTCACGTCGCACCGGCGCGCGCCCGTGCGGACGGGGGATGATCGGACCGCCACAGGGGCCCTACATGGCCTGCGGGTCGCGTTTTTCAATGCGGGGTGCGGCCCGCGGCTGGCCGCGTTGCACCGGTCGCGGCCCGCCCTGCCGGGCGGGCCGTCATCGCTGCCTCAGGACAGGTGGTGCACTTCCTGCAATCCGTAGACCGGTGTCTCGAGGCCTTCCATCCGCGCCTTGAGCTGCAGCGCCAGGTAATGGGAATAATGCCGCGACTGGTGCAGGTTGCCGCCGTGGAACCACAGGTTTTCCTGCTGAGTGGGCTTCCACATGTTGCGCTGCTCGCCTTCCCACGGTCCCGGATCCTTCGTGGTGGCGGAGCCGAGCCCCCAGACCTTGCCGACCTTGTCGGCCACGTCCTGCCCGATGAGGTCCGCGGCCCAGCCGTTCATCGACCCGTAGCCCGTCGCGTAGACGATCAGGTCGGCCTCCAGCATGGTGCCGTCCTCGAGCACGACACCGTCCTCGACGATCTCGGCCACTTGCCCGTGCGCGAGCTTGATCTTGCCGTCGATGATGAGCTGGGACGCCCCCACGTCGATGTAGTAGCCCGAGCCACGACGCAGGTATTTCATGAAAAGCCCCGACCCGTCATCGCCCCAGTCGAGCTGGAAGCCGGCCTTTTCCAGCCCGTCGTAAAACGCGCTGTCACGTTCCTTCATCTGCTCGTAGAGCGGGATCTGGAATTCGTGCATGATCCGGTAGGGCAACGACGCGAAGACAAGATCCGCCTTCTCGGTGGTCATGCCGTTGCGCACGGCCTCTTCCGAGTAGAGCGCGCCGAGGCCGATATCCATCAGCGTGTCCGAGCGCACGATATGGGTCGAGGACCGCTGCACCATCGTGACGTCGACATCGTGCTCCCAAAGCGCGGCACAGATGTCATGGGCCGAATTGTTCGACCCGATGACGACCGCCTTCCTGCCGGTATACCGATCCGGGCCCGGGTGCTGCGACGAATGGTGCTGTTCGCCCGCGAACTTGTGCGCGCCCGGAAAATCGGGAACATTGGCCTTGCCGGACATGCCCGTCGCGAGGATCAGTTGCGTGGGCCTCAGCACGACGTCCTCGCCGTCGCGGTCGACGACAACGGTCCATTCCTTGGTTGTTTCGTCGTAGGTGGCCGACTTACACTCGGTCCGGGTCCAGTAATTCAGTTCCATGACCTTGGTGTACATCTCCAGCCAGTCGCCGATCTTGTCCTTCGGCGCGAAGACGGGCCAGTTGTCGGGAAACTTGATGTACGGCAGGTGATCGTACCAGACGGGGTCGTGCAGGCAGAGGGACTTGTACCGGTTGCGCCATGAATCGCCGGGCCGGTCGTTCTTCTCGATGATGATCGTGGGCACGCCAAGCTGCCGCAGCCGCGCCCCGAGGGCGATGCCGCCCTGTCCGCCACCGACGATCACGCAGTAGGGCTGCCGGGTATGGCCCAGTTCCGCGGCCTCCCTTTCCTGTTCTTCCTTCCATGTCAGGCGGTGCTTGTCGGCGCCGTGCTTGGCGCCGAGCGGGCGGTCATGGCCCAGCGCCTCCTCATAGCCCTTGAGCTCGGCCATGGTGGTCAGCAGCGTCCAGATCTTGCCGTCGCGCAACCGCACCAGCCCGTAGCCGCGCGCCTTCTCGGTGTCGAACTGGATCCACGCGGTCGTGATCCCGCCCTCCTCGGTGGGGACTTCGCCGTCGGCGATCCGCCAGTTGGCGGGCCTTGTCGCGGCAAGCTGGCTTTCGAGCATGTCGGCCACCTCGTCCTTGCCCTCGACGGTCTTGAGGTTCCACGTGAACGTGACGAGGTCGCGCCAGTAGCAATCGTCGACGAACATGTCGCGCGCCGCGGCGATGTCGCCGGCCGCCAGCGCCTTGTCGAACGCGTCGAGAAATCCCTGGGTCTGATCGGCCACGGTTGTATCGAGCATGGTCTCCTCCCTTTTTCTTGCTCTTGATCGCGGGGAAGGGTGGCATGCGCCCGGCCGTCAGACCATGTTCCGGACGGTGTCGGGGGGCTCGAATCCGGTCGGGGGCGCTGGCACGTTGCGCGCGCAACAGGGCGCAACACGCCCGCGCAACGATCAGCCCGGCGCGCTCAGCCCCGCCTTGCGCACGCGGCGCAGGATGGTGGATCGGTTCACCCCGAGCCGCTTGGCCACCCGGGCCATGTTCCACCCGCACGCATCCAGCAGCGCCTCCAGGTCGTCGCCGCCCCCGGGCGTCGGCTGTTCGGACAGGCACGGCGCGGGCAGGTCCGGCAGGTCGATGACCTTGCCTTCCGCCACGGCGGCGGCAACGTCGATCACGCTTTCAAGTTCGCGGATGTTGCCCGGCCAGTCACGCCCGCCCAGATCGGCGCGCGCCGCCGGCGACAGGCTCAGCCCACGGGCATTGTGGCGGCGCAGCACCCTGTCGATGAGCCAGTCGAGATCATGGCGCAGCCGCAGCGGCGGCAGGCGCAGCGTGTCGCCCGCGATCCGGAAATAGAGGTCGGCGCGGAACGCCCCCTCGCGCACCGCCCGTGCGAGATCACGGCGGCACGACGCGACCGGGCGAAGGTCCTCGCGCCGCTCCAGCAGCGCCAGCAGCGCCGCCTGTTCCGCCGCGCCCAGATCCTCGAGCCCCTTGAGAAAGATCGTGCCCGCCGGTGCGTCGGCATGTTCGGTGATCTGCGCGGCCGTCACGCAGGCGCAGCGCACCACGTGCAGGGCGCGGTCGGCGGGGCCGCAGACATGCACCGCGCGCGCCAGCCTTTCCTTGCCCGTGCCGGTTTCCCCTTCGAGGACCAGCGGAACCCGCGTTTCGGCAAGGCGCGCGGCACGCAGCAGCATCGCGTTGAGCGCGGGGTCCGCGCCCGCGAAGCTGGACAG
>NZ_JBKOTX010000196.1:0-10260 GCF_047086965.1 Roseovarius halophilus (ex Wu et al. 2025)
CGCGCCAGGTGTCGAGCTGTTCTTGTCGTCCATGGTCCATTCTCCTTCGATGGAAAATTAGCGCTATGAACTGTCTCAGGAAACCGTGCCCCAACCCAATCGTGGCCGATCCCGCATCATCCGTGAATGGCACAACGGGTAAGGTTCCAAGGCTGAGATCACGAGGCGCAGACCGTTCTGACCAGAGCGCAGTGCGGCACTGAGAGGGACAGTAGCAGGGTGAAATGATCATCTCGGATCGGCCATCACGGGCATCCCGAGCCGCAGGAATTGCGCGTCAGCCGGTCTCTCGGTGCGGTACGCAAGGGAATCCCGACGATGCCGCGATTGTCGAGAAGCGGTGTGTTCCGCCTTTCAGGGATGCTCTCGCGACTGCGCCGGAGCGCGCTTGTTCGGCAGGTCTGACGTCGAGGGCAGCATGTGGTCCGCTGTCCGCCAGGCCGAAGCCGCTCGGCATATCGTGGAGTCTTTTTAGTCGTTCATATGGTTCGTTGTGTCTTTCGTGCCTTATTGAACATCTTTTCATACCTGAGGGCCGGTTTTCGTGCTGATCAACGAAACCGGTTATGATGTCCAGATTTATGATTATGACGTGCAGTTTGTCGATTATGAATGACACCCTAAGCGCGTAAGGCAGGATTGCCCGTGGAATTTCGCAGTTACGGCCGCTCACACCGCCCCCAAGGCGCTCCCGCATCGATTGTCGCGGCGAAAAAGTGATGTAGTGTGGCGGTCAAACACGCATGAAGGTCGGCTTTTACCGATGTCTCGCAAGACGCTGAACAAGACAAACCTGGAGCGGCTGGGCAGCGCGGCGCTGGCCGATCTGGTGCTCGATCTCGTTGCCGGCAACGCCGCCCTGCAGCGGCAGGCGCGCATGGCGCTGAGCGCGGCGCAGGGGCCCAAGGATATGGCCGCCGACATCCGCAAGCGGTTTGCGTCGCTGCGCCGGGCCTCAGGGTTCTTAGACTGGCGCAAGCAGCGCGCGCTGGTCAAGGAGTTGGGCGGGTTGCTCGACATGATCGAGGCCCGCATCGCGCCCGACGCGGCCGACACCGCCTTCGAGTTGCTCTGGTCCTTCCTGCACCTGGCCCCGTCGATCCATGCGCGCACCGACGACAGCAACGGCGCGGTCGGCGACGTGATGGGCCGGGCGGTGGACCTGATCGGCGCGGTCGCGCCCCGAATCACCGCCGAGCCGAGGGCGCTGGCCGAGCGCGTGCTCGAAGCCGTGGCCGATGCGGACTACGGCGAGTTCGACGGGATCATCCCCGCGACGGCCGAGGCGCTGGGGCCGGAGGGGCTCGCGCACCTCAAGATGGTCACCAACCAGTGGGCCGACACGCCGCCCACCCAAGCCGAACTCGACAAGTGGCGGCGCTTCGGCCTGTCCACGGCGCCCGAGGAGATCGTGAAGCGCAACCGCGAGTCCACCCGCTCGATCATCCTGGCCGACGTTGCCGATGCCGAGGGCGACGTGGACGCCTACATCGCGCGTTTCACTGACGAACAACTCACCTACGGCACGATCGCCCCGGGGGTTGCGCGGCGCCTGCTGGACGCCAGCCGCGTGGAGGAGGCCCACGGCATCGTCACCCGCGCGCGGGCGGCCGAGCAGGGCAAGGGCCCGCGGATGTTCCGCCACGACCTCGACGAGGTGTATGAGGAATGCCTGCAAAAGCTGGGCCATCACGACGCCTTGAAAGACCACCTGTGGGACCGCTTCCGCGCCGGGCTGAGCGCCCCGGCGCTGCGGCGGTACCTGTCGCTTCTACCGGATTTCGAGGACATGGAGGCCGAGGAGGCGGCCCTCGATAGGGTTGAAGCGCAGTCGCACCCGGTCTCGGCGATCCGGTTTCTAGTGGACTGGCCGGCCCCCGCGCGGGCCGCCCGGGTGGTGCTGGCGCGGGCCGCCGAGCTGGACGGGAACAGGTTCGAGACGCTGACCCCCGCCGCCGAGGCGCTCGATGCCGACCACCCGCTCGCCGCGACGCTGATGCGCCGCGCAATGATCGAGGACACGCTGCGAAGTGCCAAATCGAAACGCTACCGCCACGCGGCCCGGCACCTTGCCGACTGCGCGGCCTGCGATGCGGCCATCGCGGACTACGGCGACCACCCGACGCATGATGCGTTCCTCGCAACCCTTCGCGAGGATCACCGCCGAAAGCACGGGTTCTGGAGCCTCGTCGACGGGTAGCTGTAGGAGCGTCTTCTGGATAAGTTGCACGCACACGATACGCAAAGCCAGAGCAGTCGCTCTGCGATCACCAAGTATCCATGAGTGACTTGAACCAGCTGATCTCGGCCGGCCCGACTGGCCGACCGAAACTGCCGCGCCGGCCCCACTGAGTCGAAGGCCATACGGTCTGCGCGGGCCTTTCGGTCAGGGTGCGGACGTGGCAGCCTCAACTCGGCGGCGGCGCCGCACGATTTATGAGTAAGGAGCACACCATGGGACTTGGAGATATGCTGGCCGGCGCGATGGACGCATTCGGCGGCACGGACGAGATCATCTCGAAGACCAGCAAAAGCGGGATCGACCACTCCGCGCTGGCGGAGGTGGACCCCGAGGCCGTGACGGCGATGATCGAGGAAAAGGCGATCAACCTGTCGATGCTCGAGGGTCTCGGCCTGTCGGTCGAGGACGTGATCGAGAAGTTCAAGGAACAGTTGGGTTGATCAGCGCGTGACACGGGCCGGGCCCGCCCGGCCTCGTGATCGCACCATCCATTATGCCGACACAGGGATGGCGAGAATGGACGTCGAGCCTGTAACGCCGATATCCCGTACGACCTTAGCAGTTGCAGCATTCGACACAAAGGGCGGAGAGAGGACTTTCGCTGCAGCATCGAGCCATTCAGGCCGTCGTTTTGGAAGCCGACTTTTGGACCATCTTCAACGCGTGCTTGGCGTTTCCCTTCGTACGAAGCGACGGAGATCATCCGCGGCTGAGAGCCTGCAAGTAGCTCGCAGACGGTCAGTGCCTCATATTTTGGGAGGGTAGGTTACAACAGCCTACCTCAGCTTGAGGTTTCACGGGCAAACCAAGCGAACCAGAGCCGACGAAAATAGGCATCCATAGCCGACCCACAAACAGATTTCGTGCCAGGGACGCCATGCCGAGACCTCCTCTTCGCTCTTCATCCTTGCTACGTCGACAACCTTCTTGCGAAAGGTTGAGTCCGTAATGTCTGGCCGGTCGGCATTCTTTATTCTCTGCAGGATCTTGCGGTTTCGGTTGAGGCGCCATACCGGCACCGAAAGCACTGCCAAGCCAACGACCCCGAGAAGATTAGTGAAGGTCTCGAATGACACGGAGTTGCTCTCGGATCAGTGCTTTTTGGCCCCACTTGTTGGCCTAGATGGCGTCTTCAGCACTACGGTCGGCTTCGAATAAATTTGCGAGATCACGCTTGCCGTTCCAACAAAAAGCCCGGCGCCTTTCTGATCCTTGGCTTCATCACCAATAACGGCATATTCTCTACCGCTTACGCCCACCTTCGCGAAACGCGGTGAGCCTTGCACAATTAACTCCTTGGTAGGGTGAAGGGCCACGGTAACTTGGCCTCGCTTTTGAGCTTTCGCGCCCTTGTAAGCCTCCACTACTTGCCAGAGCTTGCCCTTCTGGCGGGCGACGCGGTGCACTCCAGCTATCATCCTTCGGGTTACTGGCTTCGAGACGACTTGCGGATGCTTGACCTCGACGGGCTCATCGTCTGTCTCGAAGCTGAGCCACAGCTTCTTTCCGCAAGCCTTCATGAAGCGATCCATGCTGTAGATCTCCGGCATCGGACCGGTGGGCGACTCCATGCCAGAGAGGACCGGCTGCGAAATGCCGGATTCAGCAGAGAGTTGCGCCTGAGTAAGACCGGCGTCCTTTCTGGCAGTCCGAAGCTGCCGTGCAATCTGAACCCGCAACGGATCATTCTCGAGCAGCTCGACCGCGTCCGGCCGCTTTTTCCGTGCGGCTTTCATCAGTTTGCTCATCGATCGCTCTCCCAAGTAAATGAGGCGCTGCAGCCAAGCTGCTGAACGACGACACCCGGCATGCGCTGGCAGATGTCGTCAAATCCCTGCTGCGAGATTTCGTGCACGTCGACACGGGTCGAGGGCGGGCTTTTGACCGAGATCACGACGTTGACCAAGCCGTCTCCCGGGATCGGAAGTGCGAAGACCTCACGCTTGACGTTGAGAACCCCGCATCGGTTTCGGGGCTCCGGAACCGTGTGCCTGAGGTCGTCGATCAGCTCGAGGAAGCCAGCCGCTGTTTCCGCTGTAAGCCCTTCAAGCTGGACCATAAAATCCTCCTCGAAGCCGTCACACGCTTCCACGTCGCGCCGCTTCATGGATCCCACCCTTGAGTGAATATACGTTCGAACATATAAGAAGTCCACAAGTTTGTGTTGCAGTGCTCGGAGGCCCTGCACAAGAGAACCGGCTCAGAGCCTTGTGGCAAGTCCTGGAGACCCCCGGCGCCGCAGGATGCCGTTTGGCTGATCTGGTGAAGCTGCGCTGCGGCGATGGCGGGGTCGGCGAGTGACCGCTTTGGGCCGAGCCGGCCTAAACCCTCGACCTTCAGCGGCGCCCCTCGAAACGTGGGTTGAGGTGGACGTGTAGAAACGCTTCGAGCAATAGGGTCATGGCATCGCCATGTTGATCCGGAATTCGAATGTTCGCTCGCCCGGTGTTCTGAAATATCCAATCACCTACTTGCGCTTCAGCACCATCGAACTCAAAATCGTTTCTATTAGTCCAGATATCCCTCGCAAAAGTGCTTCCTGCTCGCCTCGTGCCGTAGTGTTGACTGGTAAACCGTGGAGAGTACCCGGTTTGACCAATTCTTAGCCACTCCTGATCTCGAAAGAACAGGTACACTCCGCGTTCATGTCGTAAGGGGCCTGGTCGCGTATGTGGGGCAGCATTGAACTGAAGTGGAATTGGCGCAGGCACGACCCCATGCACCCCATGGATCTCAAGGAACCGATCCAAAAGTTCTCGAAGCTGTTGTTCTATTGCGTCTCCCCCTGAAATAAGTTCAGCATTTCTATCATGGCACGCGTTTTGCCGCGTATGCAACCAACCAGAGGCGCGATGCTTGACCCGGCTCACCAAGTTTCTTCCATTTGAGAAGCTGAACACATACGGCCGCTCCGACAAAGCCGCGGTGCAGCATCCGAGAGCCACCACAATGTCGGCTGTGGGCCGACTCCGGACATAGGTTCGACGTTGACGGGCTCCGATGTCGCGAGTTTTCCAGTTGATTATGACATGCACCACGAAAAGTGTTCATGGACAGGCAAAGATGCAGAGGTGGCGCGAGACCTTCGGGACGGGGGCGAGGTCTGGCTCGGACGGCAGGCTCACTCCGGACAACTTTGCGGGATATTCTCGGAGGAACTGGGCCACGGGGTAGTTATCCACAGAAAAGCGCGCGCCATCGAAATCCCGGACAACATCACCAACGATTCTTTCGTTCGGACACATTATCTTGTGTGAAGCGCGGGTCATCTGATCCACGCGGTCTGGAACGGAGGAAGACACATGCCAAGCCTTAGCCTTGTTGCCGACGGCGCGCCGATCTCGCTCAATTACCCGCCGGAGGGGTTCCGTCTTGGTGCACGGTGTCTCTACGCGGAGCGGATCACGCGGGACGGCGAGATCGAGCTGCAGCGACTTTGCGGCTGGATATCGGTAATCGGCGTCACTCACGACGTGCACGGGCGGGAGTATGGTCGAGTCGTCGAGTTCATCACCATCGACAACCGACGGCTTCGACGGGTCATACGCGCCAGCGACATTGTCGGCGCACGAAGCCGCGTCATCCGCAATCTGATCGACGAAGGATTTGATGTCGAGCTTACCGGGCAACAGGGGCTCGCAAAATGCCTTTATAAATGGCGTCCTGCGGCGCGCTTCACGATCACCCATCGGCGCGGCTGGCTTGCCGGCACCGAAGCATTCGTGCTGCCCGATGGCGTCACGAAAGGATCGGAGAACGTCATTTATACCGGGCCGGATGACTTTCGCGCACCTCCCGCGCGCGGGACTCTCGAAGGCTGGAGCGATGAAATCGCGGCGCGTGCGCGGGGGAACCCGCTGCTCATGGTGGCGATTTCGACGGCATTCGCCGGTCCGCTTGTCGAACTATTGGGTCTTGAAAATGGTATGCTGCATTTCCGTGGCGGCTCCTCGTCTGGCAAGTCCACGTTGCTCGCGGCAGCCGCGTCAATATGGTGGGGGCCCGAAGGCGTCAGGCGCTGGAGGGCGACCGACAATGGGTTGGAAGGCACAGCAGAGCGCGCGAACAGCATGCTGCTTTGCCTCGACGAGCTGGCCGAAGTCGATGGACGAGCGGCAGACGCTGCCATTTACATGCTTGGAAACGGTCAGGGAAAAGCACGGTCGAAGTCGAACGGACAGCTCGGGCAAGCGGCGCACTGGCAGCTGATGATGTTGTCCAGCGGCGAGATCAGCTTGCGGCAGAAACTGCAGGAGGCCGGGCGGACTGCACAAGCCGGGCAGGCTGTTCGCGCTTTGGACATCGAGGCGGATCAACAGACATTCGGCGCGTTCGACGATCTTCATGACTGCGAAGATGGCCGGGTCTTCAGTGACGCTTTGCGCGATGCCGCGGCAGCGCATTATGGTCACGCCGACCCGGCGTTTGTCGCCGCCGTCCTGAACGAGCCAAAGCGCGCACGGCTCAAGGCGCGACAGCTGATGGAACGCTCCATCCAGAAGGCCGAAGAGCGGCATCCGCGCACCGGGTCAGGCGTGCCGGGCCGGGCCAGGAAGCGGTTCGCGCTGATTGCAGCGGCCGGCGAGCTGTCAACGCACTATCACATCTCTAACTGGAACAAGGGTGATGCGATGGAGGCTGCGCTGGAGACCTTCGGGCTCTGGCTCGAAAACCGGGGCCAGCACCACGATCGTCTGGAGGAACAGGCTGTCTTGCGCGTGCAGGTTTTCTTGTTCGAGAACCGTGACCGGATTCACGATCTGGATACGGCACAGTCAATTCCGGAGCCTTCAGCGTACGCGAAGGGTGATCACATCTTTCTACCCACGCAGATATGGGAGCACATCCACGATGGAGAGTGTCCGAAGCGTGCCGCGCAAGCCCTTCAGCGCCGCGGGCTTCTGGAGTTTGGAGACGGGCGGAACATAAAAGCGCGCATGCCGCAGGGCGTGACGGGTGAGAGCCGGGGCTACAAGCTGCGCCGCCGCATTCTTGACGATGTCGTGTCGGATATGTCGGAAACGTCGGAAGGTGCTGACAAAAAACAATAATCCCGTTCCGACAGCGTGTAACCATGTCGGATAGTGTCGGTCAGAACGGCCTCACGACCCAGGTGGGTTCCTGTCGAGCCAATCCGCGAGGATACGCCGGATCATCTCTGGTCTGGTCGGTATGTCGTCTTGCTCGCGACGCACTTCGTCAAGCTGTCGTATCATCTCGCGCGGAAGCCTCACCATCACGCCTTCCGTGTCGGATTTTGGCCTGCCCACACCTTTTTTCATGACCGCCCCTTGATTTTTCTTATTTTCGATATCATAAATTGACGAGCGGGGCAAGAGATCCGACCCTCTTGCCCGCGCTCTAACCATCACGATCTGAATAGGAGATCATCATGGCTACGGCGATCGATACCACTGCCCTCCATCCGGCGAAAGGCTGCGCGCCGGCGCACACGCCCGTTTCCCGGGCATTCAACCACCTTCTGGCGCAGCTCGAGTCATTTGTCGCGCACGAGCAGTCGGTGGATGCACCCGGCATCGATATCCTGTCCGAGGCGTTCCGGAAACGCCTGGCAAAAGCGGAAGCGGCGCGCGAAGCGCTGTGCGAAACTGTCGGCGACGTGCTGGTCGCGCCGGATTACAGGCCCGAAGATCGCTCGCTGCGGCGGCTGGCGCACGTTCTCTATGTGATGCTCACGTTCGAGGACGACGGAGACCGGCAGCATTTTTATCAGTCGACGGTCCGGCACCGCGACATCTTCGCGATCGACGGGCAGTCGCCTGCCGCGCGGCTGACCAAGCGGTTGTCGCAGAGCTTTTTCAGTCACTTCGATGATCTTGCAAGCCTTCGCGAGTTCGGCGGCGACGGTCTTTTCGTCTTTCCGGAAACGGATTTCGCGCCGGTCCCGACCTGACGTCACACACCTTGTTCTTCTGCGGGTTGGCAGGTCCGGCCCGCGCTCTTTTCCCACGAACACGGAGGCGTGACATGCCCCAGCAACTGCCGTTGCCCGGCTTCCACCTGCCGGAGCGCCCCGCCGAAGCGCGCATCGCCCGCACCGCACTTGCCCACTATCCGCACTTGGATGGCGCCACGCTCAGCCGCTATGGCAAACAGCTCGGCGCATCCGGCGAGCTTCTTTTCGACAGCCTCATGATGCGGCTGGGCGAGCGCGTGGTGCCGGCCGACGAGCACGAGCATTTCGACCGCGTTCTCTGGCTTCCGGACATTTTCCTGCGTGTTCAGATCAAGACCCGGAACGTGCCTTCGGGGGCCAGCTATCATTTCGAAATCCGGAAAGGTTACCAGCGCGGCCCGGTCGGCACCAAGCCCTACGCACGAGCGGACTTCGACCTTCTGGCCCTCGTCGTGCTGCCCGAAAGCGTGATCAAGTTCACCGCCGCCTGGCGCCCGTCCCACGTCGTCGCAACCTCGGAGATACCGGGCCTGCGACAGAGACCGCGGCAAAGCCTCGACACCGCCCTTCACGACCTCGGGCTTGCCGACGCCGTCCCGGACAAGTGTCCGGACACGACCCCCGGCACCGCCGCCGCCTGAGCTTCCCGCCTCTTCAATCCACCCGACCCGGCGCGTGTTGGCGCGCCCGGGCCGGCCCCGCCATGCGTGACTTCAAGAGGATTTCCCATGTCCGAGACACAGACACACCACGACCTTCCCGGCCTCACCGATGCCATCGCGCAGCTGCGCCGCGCCGCGCCCGCGCGGACTGATATCGATGACCTCTACGGCGATGTCTTCGACGACCCGCTGCCCGAACTCCCGGACAGCGGTCCGGTGGAGGTAGCCAGCGCATTGAGCGCCGTGACGACGCTGCAACTCGGCGCGGCGCATGCCGCCGCCGGGACCCCCGGGATGATCCCGCCGCCCGGCGTGCTGCACGTCATCGAAGCGCCCGATGCCGCGGCCCGCGAGCGGGTTGAGAAAATCGTTAACGCCATGATCGACGCCGGTGCCACTTCTGGCGTGCAGAAGCCGCGGGTCGTCGAACAGGCAGGATCCGGCAAAGGCGTCGACGCGGAAATGACGCATACCAAGATCGAGCGGGCGCTGCTGCGCGGGCTCGGCGTGATCGCCATCCTGCACCCCGGATCGCCGCTGCCGGACAAGCTGCGCCGCCGCGTCGCCCTGACGCTGCCACTCAGGCCGATCAGCGCCGCGATGCTGCGCGCGTTGCTGTCCGAGATCCATGACGTCACGGCACCCGCGCTGGACCTGTCCGACGCCGACGCGGCCGGGCTGTCGGACCTCGACCTCGCCGCCATCTTCGCCGCGCCCAGTATTGACGCGGTACAGGCCGAGCTTGCCCGGCTGACCGCGCCGGACACGAAACCCGGACAGGTCACGCTCGCCGATGTCCACGGCCAACCCGCTGCCCGACAGGCACTCGAAGACCTCTGCGCCGATCTCGCGGAGTGGCGCGCCGGTCGGCTCGCATGGTCCGAAGTCACCCGGTCCTTCCTTCTTTACGGCCCGCCCGGCAACGGCAAGACGATGCTTTCCGAAGCGCTGGCCGGCTCGGCCGGGATCCCCCTGATCGCCACCAGCTACGCGGACAACCAGCGGCGCGGCCATCAAGGCGACATGCTCAAAGCCCTCACGGAAGCCGTCACCAGCGCCTGCGCCAACGCGCCGAGCGTCTTCTTCATCGACGAGATCGATGCTTTTCACACACGCGGACAGAGCCACAACGGCTACATCATCGGTGTCGTGACCGGCCTGCTGACCCAGCTCGACCGCCTGATGAAGACCGAGGGCGTAATCCTGCTCGCCGCCACCAACTATCCCGACACCGTCGACCCCGCGATCCGGCGCGCGGGCCGGTTCGACCGGCACATCCCCGTCACGCCCCCCGACCGCGCCGGCGTGCAGGCCATCCTCGCCGGTGCCAGTCCGGACATCCCCGCGCCGGATCTGGCCCGCCTGGCCGATCGCCTCCTCGGGCAGAGCGGCGCCGAGATCACGGCCCTTGTCCGCGCCGCTCGCACCCGCGCACGCCG
>NZ_JBKOTX010000197.1:0-10201 GCF_047086965.1 Roseovarius halophilus (ex Wu et al. 2025)
CTCCGGCAAGATCATGCGCCGCATCCTGCGCAAGATCGCCGAAAACGACTACGACGCCCTCGGAGATACATCAACACTCGCAGACCCCTCCGTCGTCGATAACCTCATCGAAAACAGAATGAACCGGGGGAGCGCATGATGGACGGGACCGACATGACCCCCGCCGCACCCGTTCTGATCCTGCTCGGCCCCCCGGGTGCCGGCAAGGGCACCCAGGCCCGGATGCTGCAAGAGAGCCACGGCCTTGTGCAGCTCTCCACCGGCGACCTGCTGCGTGCCGCGGTGGCCGCAGGCACCGAGGCGGGCCAGCGCGCCAAGGCCGTGATGGAGGCCGGCGACCTGGTCAGCGACGACATCGTCATCGCCATCCTGCGCGACCGTCTGGCCGAGCCTGATTGCGCGACGGGGGTCATTCTGGATGGTTTCCCGCGCACCAAGGTGCAAGCCGAGGCGCTGGACGCGCTGCTGGCCGACACCGGCCAGCGGATCAACGCGGCGATCAGCCTCGAGGTCGAGGATGCTGCCATGGTCGAACGCGTCGCCGGGCGCTTCACCTGCGGGACCTGCGGCGAGGGCTATCACGACAGCTTCAAGCCGACCACGACACCGGGCACCTGTGACAAATGCGGATCGACCGACATGAAACGGCGCGCCGACGACAATGCCGACACCGTGGCGCAACGTCTGCAGGCTTACCATGCGCAGACGGCGCCGCTGATCACCTACTATGACGCGGCCGGCGCGCTGGCCCGCGTCGATGCCATGGGGGCGATCGAGGAGATCGCCGCCGAACTGAGCGCGGTCGTGACCCGAGCCAAGGCCTGAGCCACGCCGAGACCGGGCCCGCGGGGCCGGTGGGAAAGAAAAAGGAGGGGGAACCCATGTCCCGAGACAACGACACCAATGCCTATTGGAAAACAAATGTGCGTATCATCCTGACCAGCCTCGTCATATGGGCGTTGGTCTCTTTCGGGTTCGGGATCGTCCTGCGCCCGATGCTGGCCGGCATTTCCGTGGGCGGGGCCGATCTGGGCTTCTGGTTCGCGCAACAGGGATCGATCCTGGTCTTTCTGGCGCTGATCTTCTTCTACGCCTGGCGGATGAACAAGCTCGACCGTGAACACGGCGTCGAAGAGGAATAGGACCAATGGATCAGTTTACACTCAACCTGCTGTTCGTTGGCGCGAGTTTCGCGCTCTATATCGGCATCGCGGTCTGGGCCCGGGCAGGGTCGACCTCGGAATTCTATGCCGCCGGGCGCGGCGTTCACCCGGTTACCAACGGCATGGCCACGGCGGCCGACTGGATGTCGGCGGCCAGCTTCATCTCGATGGCCGGCCTGATCGCTTTCACCGGCTATGACAACAGCTCGTTCCTGATGGGCTGGACCGGTGGCTATGTGCTGCTGGCGCTGCTGCTGGCGCCCTACCTGCGCAAGTTCGGCAAGTTCACCGTGTCCGAATTCATCGGCGACCGCTTCTATTCGCGGACCGCGCGCATGGTGGCGGTGGTCTGCCTGCTCGTGGCCTCGATCACCTACGTGATCGGGCAGATGCAAGGGGTCGGGGTGGCCTTCGGCCGTTTCCTCGAAATCGACGCCTTCTGGGGCCTGATGATCGGGGCCTGCGTGGTCTTCGCCTATGCCGTCTTCGGCGGCATGAAGGGCGTGACCTACACGCAGGTGGCACAGTACTGCGTGCTGATCATGGCCTACACGATCCCGGCGATCTTCATCTCGCTGCAGCTGACCGGCAACCCGATCCCGGCGCTGGGCCTGTTCGGCGAGCATACCGCCTCGGGCACACCGCTTCTGGCCAAGCTGGACCAGATCGTCACCGACCTGGGCTTTCGCGAATACACCGCCGCGCATGGCTCGACCATCAACATGGTGCTTTTCACCCTGTCGCTGATGATCGGCACCGCAGGTCTGCCCCACGTCATCATGCGCTTTTTCACCGTGCCGCGCGTGTCCGACGCGCGCTGGTCTGCGGGCTGGACGCTGGTGTTCATCGCGCTGCTCTACCTGACGGCCCCGGCCGTGGGGGCCATGGCGCGCCTGAACATCTCGGAGTTGATGTGGCCCAATGGCACGGATGCGCAGGCGGTCAGCGTCGAGGCGATCGAGACTGATCCCGAGTATGCCTGGATGGCAACCTGGGAAAAGACCGGCCTGCTGGGCTGGGAAGACAAGAACGGCGACGGGCGCATCCAGTACTACAACGACGCCAATGCCGATCTGCAAGCCAAGGCCGAAGCCAACGGTTGGGAAGGCAACGAGCTGACCAACTTCAACCGTGACATCCTGGTGCTGGCCAATCCCGAGATCGCCAACCTGCCCGGCTGGGTCATCGGCCTGGTCGCCGCGGGCGGTCTGGCGGCGGCGCTGTCCACCGCGGCGGGGCTTCTGCTGGCCATTTCCTCGGCCGTCAGTCACGACCTGCTCAAGGGGCAGCTGACGCCGAACATGTCGGAGAAGAACGAGCTTCTGGCGGCGCGCATATCGATGGCCGCGGCGATCGTGGTGGCGGTCCTGCTGGGCCTCAATCCGCCGGGCTTCGCGGCGCAGACGGTGGCGCTGGCCTTCGGACTGGCGGCAGCCTCGATCTTCCCGGCGCTGATGATGGGGATCTTCTTCGGCCGCATCAACAACGTCGGGGCGGTCGCCGGGATGCTGTCGGGCCTGGTGGTGACGCTGGTCTACATCTTCCTGCACAAGGGCTGGTTCTTCATCCCGGACACCAACGTGTTCACCGATGCGGACCCGCTGCTGGGACCGGTCAAGTCGACCTCCTTCGGGGCGGTCGGCGCCATGGTCAACTTCGCGGTGGCCTATGTGGTCAGCAGCAGGACCAAGGAACCCCCGCAGGAAATCAAGGACCTGGTCGAGAGCGTCCGCGTTCCGCGCGGGGCCGCGGCCGCCGTCGACGGGCACTAGCCGCGGGCGCCCTGCCGCAAAACCCCGTCCTGCCCGCGCCATTGCGGGCAGGACATCCTCTTGCAAGGCCCAGCCCCATGCCGCTGCCCCCCGACCTGACCCAGTTTCTCGCCTCGGTGCATCCCTACGACAGCCTGCCCGATGCGGCGCTGGCCGACCTGGCCGGGCGGGCCCGGGCGCTGGATTTCGCCGCTGGCGACACGGTCTTCGAGGTCGGTGACACGGTGCGCCACCTCTACGTGATCGCTCAGGGCGAGGTCGAGATCACCGACGAGACCGGCGTTCAGCTGTCCATCCTCGGGCCGCGCAATTCCTTCGGCGAACGCGCCCTGCTGCGCGGCGATGCGGCCAGCCGCACGGCGACGGTTCAGGCCCCGGCGCGCCTGATCGCGATTGCCGCCGACACCTTTTTCGAACTGATCGACACCCATGCCCCCGTCGCGCGCTTCTTCGACCGGCGCGGCCCGGAGCGGGGCCGCGACAAGGGCGTGGCGACCCTGCCGGTCGAACGGCTGATGACCCGCGACCCAGTGAGCTGCACCCCAGACACATCCATCCGAAAGGCCGCCGCCCGGATGCACGAACGCGGCATTTCGTCTGTCTGCATCGGTCAGGACGGGCGCTTTCTGGGCATTCTCACCCTGCGCGACATCAGCGGCAAGGTCGTCGCGGGCGGGGACGATCCTGCCGCACCGATCTCGGAGATCATGACCGGGGCGCCGCTGACGCTTGGGCCCAAGGCCCTGGTCAGCGACGTGCTGCACCTCATGGTGGAACGCGGCATCGGCCATGTGCCCATCGTCGAAGGCGACCGGTTGCTGGGCATCGTCACCCAGACGGATCTGACCCGCGCACAGGCCATGTCCTCGGCCGATATCGTGGGCAGCGTGGCCGGCGCCGCCGATGCCGCCGAGATGGCCCGCGCCACGGCCCGTATTCCGCAACTGCTGCTGCAACTGGTCGAGACCGGCAACCGCCACGAGGTCGTCACCCGCCTGATCACCGACATCGCCGACACCGCCACGCGCCGCCTTCTGAAACTGGCCGAGGACAAGCTGGGCCCCGCGCCCGTGCCTTATCTGTGGCTGGCCTGCGGCAGCCAGGGCCGCCAGGAACAGACCGGCGTGTCCGATCAGGACAACTGCCTGATCCTGTCCGATGACGTGACGCAGGCCGACATGCCCTATTTCGCCGATCTCGCGCGGTTCGTCAGCGATGGGCTGGACCGTTGCGGTTACTACCACTGCCCCGGCGACATGATGGCCACAAATCCGCGCTGGTGTCAGCCGCTAAAGGTCTGGCGCGCGTATTTCCGGGGCTGGATCGACAAGCCCGATGCGCAGGCGCAAATGCTGGCCTCGGTCATGTTCGACCTGCGCCCCATCGGCGGCGACGAGAGCCTCTTTGCCGGGCTGCAGCTCGAAACCCTCGAAGCGGCGGCCCGAAACTCGATCTTCACCGCGCACATGATCTCGAACTCGCTCAAGCATCAGCCACCGCTCGGCCTGCTGCGCGGGCTGGCGACGATCCGCTCGGGCGAGCATCGCAACCAGCTTGATCTCAAGATGAACGGTGTCGTGCCCGTGGTGGACCTGGGCCGCATCTACACGCTTCAGGGCCAGTTGCGCCCGGTGAACACCCGCGCCCGGCTCGAAGCCGCGATGCAGGGCGGCGTGCTGTCGAAATCCGGCGGGGCCGACCTTCTAGATGCCTACGACCTTATCGCCACGATGCGGCTGGAGCACCAGGCTGGGCAGGTCAAGGCGGGCCAGGCCCCGGACAATTTCCTCGATCCCGCGGCGCTGTCGGATTTCGAGCGCAGCCACCTGCGTGATGCCTTCGTGGTGGTCAAGACGCTGCAATCCGCCGTAGGCTCGGGCAAGGGCGCCATAGGATAAGCCATGTTCCTTGAACTCATCGCCACCGTCTTCGCGGGGATCGCCTGTGCCGGGATCGTCATGATCGTGAACCGTCTGACAGGCCGCCGCCTGCCGCGCTGGCTGACGCCCGTGGCCGCCGGGGCCAGTATGATCGCGATGACCGTCTCGAACGAATACACTTGGTTCGACCGCACCGCGGATCGCCTGCCCGAGGGCGTTGTCATCGCCACCAGGGTCGAGGAACAGAGCTGGCTGCGGCCCTGGACGCAGCTGTGGCCCTATACCAAGCGCTTCGCAGCCGTGGATACCAGCACGCTGCGCCGCAATCCCGACCTGCCCGGGCAGCGCATGGCCGATCTCTATTTCTTCGGCCGCTGGTCACCCGTCAGCAAGGCGCCGATGCTCTTCGATTGCGCGGCCGGGCGCTCGGCCCTGCTTATCGACGGCGCGACCTTCGCCGCCAATGGCAGTGTCGCCGATGCCGACTGGGAGGCCCTGCCCGAGCGCGACCCGATCCTGAGCCGCGTCTGCGAGACCTGACATGCTGACCCGCCTTGGCCTGCGCATCCGCATCTTCCTGTTTTTCTGCCTCCTGGCGGCAGGCGGGGCGGCGCTGGCGGCGGGCGCGCTCTGGCTTAGCTGGTCTCGGGCCGACGACGCCCTGCCCACCACGCCCTTCGTCACCGCCTTCATCACCTTTGCCTTCGTCAACACCGGGCTGGCGCTGGGCGTGTGGCTGCTGTTCGACGAACATGTTGCCAAGCCCATCAACAGGCTGTCGGCCGATCTGCGCCTGCGGGCCCATTCCGGTGTCGACAGCGAGGTGGACGCCGACGCGGCACGCTATCTCGGCGACCTGGCCCCGGCGGCGCAGGCGCTCAGCCGGACCTATGGCTCATCGGTGATGGACTCGGCAGCGCAGGTGGCGCATGAAACCCAGCGCCTGCGCGCCCAAAGCGAGCGCCTGACGGCCATGCTGACCGAGATGCCGATCGCCACGATCCTTCTGAACCCCGCGCAGGAGATCGTGCTTTATGACGGCCAGGCCGCCGGCATCCTGTCGCAGATCGGGCCGCCACGGCTCAAGGCCCAGCTGACCGACTATTTCGACCCGGCCAGCCTGCAAGCCGCCATGGCGCAACTGTCGGATGACAGGCCCGAGGTCGGTTTCGAGCTGCAGGACACCGCCCATGGCCGCGCCTATGACGCACGGATCAAGGCCCTGGGAACGGACGGCCACCTGATCCTGATCGAGGAGGTGCCGCACGACGGCCCGCGCCCGGCCCCGCGCCCGCTGGTTTTCGATTTCGACCTGATGACCACCTCCGAGACCTGCGAGATCACTCAGACCGCGCTTGCCGACCTCAGTTTCGTGCCCTTCGACACGGAAACCACGGGCCTGTCGGTCGAGACGGACGCCATCGTGCAGATCGGTGCCGTGCGCGTGCTGGGCGGCCGCATCGTCGAGGGCGAGATGATCGACACTTTCGTCGACCCGGGCCGGCCGATCCCGCCGGCCTCGACCCGGATTCACCGTGTGTCAGATGCCCAGGTGACGGGGGCCCCCGGCATCGGTGAGGCGGGCCGCGCCCTGCACCATTTCGCCCGCGGGTCGGTTCTGGTGGCGCATAATGCACCCTTCGATATCGGCCTGCTGCGCCGGTTCGGCCCCGAGATGGACGTCGAATGGACACATCCGGTGGTGGACACGGTCCTGCTTTCGGCGGTGGTCTTCGGCACCAACGAGGATCATTCGCTGGACGCGCTCTGCGCGCGGCTGGCCGTGACGATCCCGCCCGAAACCCGCCACACCGCCCTAGGCGACGCCCGCGCCACCGCCGAGGCGCTGGTCAGGCTGCTGCCGCTGCTGGAAGGCAAGGGGATCACGACCTTCGGCCAGCTGGTTCAGGAAACCGGCCGCCACAGCCGGTTGCTCGAAGACCTCAACGGCTGACCTACCAAAGGCTCTCCTTGGCCTGGTCCGGGTAGCTCTGGTCATGATCGGCCCCGTCGAAACCCGGATCGGCCTCTTGCAGGAAATCCCCCGCCGTGGGCAGCCCCGCCGTATCGTCGCGCGACCACAACCCGGCCCGCATCAGCGCCTTTGCGCACTGGAAATAGGCCTCTTGCAGGGTCACGACCGTCACGGTCTTCGGATGGCGGCCCTTCTGTTCGAACCGGGCCGTGTATCCTGCATCGGCGGTCACCAGTGCGTGCCCGTTCACCCGCACCACGCTGTCAGAGCCCGGCACGAGAAACATCAGGCTGACGCGCGGATCCCGGACGATGTTACGCAGGTTGTCCAGCCGGTTGTTCCCCGTCCAGTCGGGCAGCAACAGCGTGTGGTCGTCGGCGATCTGCACCACCGGGCCGTCATCGCCGCGCGGCGTGGCATCGGTGCCCTCAGGGCCGACCGTGGACAGGATGGCAAAGCGGCTGGCCCCGATCCAGGCGCGATAGGCCGGCGTCAGGCGGGTGACGACCTTGGCCAGCGACCGGGGCGAGGGGGCGCCGTAGAGAGCTTCGAGTTGCGCGAGCGTCTCGATCGGTGTCATGTCTCGATTTCCTTGAATCCGGCCTCGGCCATCAGGGCATCAGAGCGCTGCTCGACGCGCTGTTCCAGTTGCGCCATGAACTCTGGCCCTTTCAGCCCCGGGGGGATCGGATCGAGGAACTCCACGATCGCGGTGCCGGGCCGGCGCATGATCCCCTTGCGGGGCCAGAACAGGCCCACGTTGCAGGCCACCGGCACGCAGGGCTGACCCGACTCGGTATAGAGTACCGAGGACCCGACCTTGTAGGGCGCCTTGACCCCCGGCGCGATGCGCGTGCCCTGCGGATAGATGATCAGCTGGCCGGGCTCGGCCCGGCCCGCCGCCACGTCGACCACCATGCGTTGCACGGCCTGCGCGCGCTTGCCGCGATCCACCGGCACGCTGCCGATGCGCAGGGCGTACCAGCCCAGGATCGGCGCCTTCGTAAGCTCGGTCTTCATGATGAACTTGCCGCGCGGGACGCTGGAGTAGATCAGGATGATGTCGAGGAAGCTCTGGTGCTTGGCGGCGATCAGGCATTCCCCGGTCGGGGGTGTGCCGCGCACCTCGGTGCGGATGCCGACCATCCAGGGGGCGGCCCATTTCACGAAACGGCACCAGGCGTGACAGGCGGCGATGGCCCCCTCGCGGCTGCGCAGCGCCGCGGGAAGGTAGATCAGGCCATAGGGGATCATCGCGGCGTAGATGACCCCCACGAAGACAAGCGAACGGAGCCATTGGACGATCTGCATCACGACTGCCCCATTAGGCTGCGCAGGGCCGCCTGCCGAGTTGCGAAGAAGGCGACCAGCGCCGCCAGCAGCGGAATGGCCACCGGCAGCAGCCAGTGCCAGCCCTGGAACCCCAGCCCGGTGAGGAACCCGCCCGCCACATCCGTCGAGGGCAACGCCAGCACCGCCAGCGCCCCCAAAAGCGTGCCCAGTCCGGCGCCGTTCAGCGCGCGCAGGGTAAAGCGGCGCACGAAGGCCCGCGCGATATAGACATCCCGCGCACCCACCAGCCGCAACACCCGGATCACCTGCGCATTGGCCGCCAGCGCCGCATTGGCGGCCAGGGTGATCATCGCCGCCACGGTCAGCGCGATCAGCCCCATCGACACCCAGGCCAGCAGCCGCAGCCGCCCCGCCGCCCGCACCAGCGGGTCGCGCCAGCGCCCATGATCGTCCAGCACCGCGCCGGGCACCTCGGCCTGAAGCCGCGCGCGCAGGCCAGTGGGGTCATAGCCTTGGCCGTCTTCGATAATCTCGACCAGGTTCGGGATCGGCAGGGTCTCGACAGGCAGGTCGGGGCCGAACCAGGGTTCCAGCAGGGCGCGCTGTTCCTCGGGCGTCAGAGGCCGCGCCTCGGCCACGCCGGGGGTGGTCCGCAGGACCTCGAGTGCCGCCTCGGTCTGGGCCTGCATCTGGTCCTCGGGGGCCGAGATGCGCAGGGTCGAGGTGCGCGCCATTTCCTCGGCCCAGCGGTCGGCCAGCCGCCCCGTGGCCAGTGACATGGCCAGCGCGAAGACCGCAAGAAAGGCCATGGCCGCCGCCGACAGCACCGTCAGGCGCGCGGTAAACCCGGTGGGCGGCACCACCCGGTCGGCCTGCGGGTCACCTGCCAGAAGCCCGAGCATGCGGCGCAGCCGCTCCATCACAGGTGCGCCCCCGCGGCCTGTATACGCCGGTCCTTGAGCCGCAGAACCCGCGCCGCGACATGGATCTTGGTCGCGCGGATCAGCGACAGGTCATGGGTGGCGATCAGCACGGTCTTGCCCAGGCGGTTGAGCTCGACCAGCAGGGTCATCAGGCGCTTAGACATGTCCCAGTCGACGTTGCCGGTGGGCTCATCCGCGAGGATCACGTCGGGCGACATGATGACCGCCCGGGCCAGGGCCGCGCGCTGGCGTTCGCCGCCCGACAGCTCGGGCGGCAGGCGCCCGGCCTGCCCGCGCAGCCCGACCCAGCCCAGCAGCGCCTCGAGGTCATCAGGCGATCCGTCGCGGCCCGAGACGGTCAGCGGCAGGGCGATATTCTCGGCCACGGGCAGATGATCCAGAAACTGGCAGTCCTGGTGCACCACGCCCACGCGGCGGCGCAGCTGGGAGACCGCGTCACGACCAAGCGCGCGCGTGTCCTGCCCGAACAGGCGCACCTGTCCCGCCGTGGACTTCAATTCACCGTAGCAAAGCTTGAGCAGGGTGGTCTTGCCCGCCCCCGACGGCCCGGTCAGGAAATGGAACGACCCCGGCGGCAACGACAGGGTAACGGAGGAAAACAACTCTCCGCCGCCGTAGCTGTATGCGACATTGTCCAGCTCGATCACGCCCGTATCTCCCTGCTGGGGGGTGTTCTGGCGGAAAAGCCACCTGTATGCAATTGGCCACGGGGGAAAACCGCCAGAGGCGCGGCGCGCGCAAATCCTTTGCGCTGCCATCGGCCTGCGGCTAGGATTCCGCGGCAAGAGCAGCAACACCCCCCGAAGCGGGGAAAGGATCCGACAGATGCGGCTGGCATGTTCTAACTGTGGCGCAGAATACGAAGTTGACGACGATGTCATCCCGGGCAGCGGCCGGGACGTACAGTGTTCCGACTGCGGCCATACCTGGTTCGAGCAGCCCGCCCGGACGGACCCGGACCCGCAGCCGGTGCCCGCGCAGGAGACCGATCCCAGTCCCGAGCCCGACCCTGTCCCCGGGTCGGTGCAGCCGCCCGAACCCGCGCAGGATGCGGACACGCCCCCCGCCCGGCGCAAGCTGGACCCCGAGGTCGCGGACATCCTGCGCGAGGAACGCGAGCGCGAGGAGGCCGCCCGCCGGGCCGAGGCCGACCGCCTGGAAAGCCAGGCGGACC
>NZ_JBKOTX010000198.1:0-10092 GCF_047086965.1 Roseovarius halophilus (ex Wu et al. 2025)
GGGACGACGACGCGGCCGCCGCGCGCGGGCGCGCAGATCCTCGGCCAGCGCATCGATCTCGGCACTGCTCTCGGCCGCGCTCTCGATCCCGCGCCCCGGGGGCAGGTCGCCCAGGGTCACCCAGGGCGCGACCCAGTCCACCAGTTTGGCATCCGCGTCCCGACTCAGGTCGAAATGCAGGAATCGTGGCTTGCCCGCGAAGTGGTGCAGCACCTGCCGCCTGTGGGCGGCGCGTTCGTTGCGCCAGAGCTGCGGCAGATCCCGCCTGTGGCAGTCGCGGTGCCGCGCCTCGCACTCGACAAAGCGCCCGTCGCGGTGAAAATAGCGGCTGGCGACCCAGGCCTCGGGGTCGCGGTCGTTGAAGATGAAGAGCGCATCGGGAAACTGCGCCTCGAGAAAGGCGAAGTCGCGAGAGGCCTCGATCCGTGGCAGATGCGGCCTGTTCCAGCGTTGCAGCCCGGACAGGCCCACCAGCCGCGGCCAACGCTCCATCGGGCGGGTGCCCGCCGCCCGATGCCAGGCGATATCCGCGGCCAGGTCACCCGTGCGGTCATGCCGCCAGCGCAGCCCCGCCGCCTGAAAGACATCGCGGAACCATGCACCGCCGCAGCGGTTGAACCCGATCAGGAAGATGCGCGATACGGGGCGCTGGGTCATCGCCGGGGGTCCCTATCCAGCATCGCCGATCATGACGACGCCCAGTTCGCGGATCAGTTTGGCCCGCATCGCGCGCTCGAAATCGGCGAAGCCGCCGGCCACCTCGACGAAGGCGCCGGGGCCGTGGATCACCGCGTCGCGGTAATAAGCCACGAGATCGTCCCGGCCGTCTGTCGGCGTGGCGCGGACCAGCAGCCCGTTCACCGTGACGCCGTCGAAGGGAAAGGCGGCCTGGGCCTTGCGCGGGCCGAAGCCCTCGTTGTTCTCGCCGTCGCCCGACACATCCAGCGTCGCCGCCGCGCAGTCCGGCGCGCGGCCCAGCAGCGTCGCGCCAAAGCCCAGCGCATAGCCCAGTGCGGTGGGAAAATCGTCATGGCTGCGCGAACTGGCGGCGATACGGGCCGAGACGGCCCGAAGGTCGGCGGCGCTGCGGATCAGCGCCCAGTCCTGCAACAGCACCTGCTTTTGCCGCCCGGACCATTCGTAGACGGCAAGCGCGACCGGCTCACCTGGGTCGAGAAAGGCCGCCTGAACGTCCGGTGCCACCAGCGCCGCGGCCAGTCCGCCGCGCTGCAGGGCATCCTCGGTGGCGTCCACCGAAGAAGACACGTCCAGCGCCAGGGCCAGGGCCAGCCGACAGGCGGCCGCCGGTTGCGCCGCACCGGCGACGAGCGCCCCCAGCCCCAGGCAAGCCGCCCTCACCAATGGCCGGTGTTCTCCATGCTGGCCCAGGGCTCGGCCGGGGCCAGCGCCGCGCCGGCTTGCAATAACTCGACCGAGATGTTGTCGGGGCTGCGCACGAAGGCCATGCGCCCGTCGCGCGGGGGGCGGTTGATGGTCACGCCGTTGTCCATCAGGTACTGGCAGGTGGCGTAGATGTCGTCCACCTCGTAGGCCAGGTGCCCGAAATGGCGGCTGTCGTCGGGCAGGGCGTCGTCGCCATCCCAGTTGTACGTCAGTTCCACCGGGCAGTCCTCCTGCCCCGGCGGCGCCATGAAGACCAGGGTGAAGCGACCGCCCTCGTTCTCCATCCGGCGGGTCTCTTGCAGGCCCAGCAGTTCATAGAAGGCCATGGAGTTTTCCAGGTCCTTCACGCGCACCATGGTGTGCAGGTATTTCAATGGCATGTCCGTCCTCCGGCTGGTTTCGTGGCGAGCCTATCACGCTGCACGCTGGCGGAAAGGGTCAGAAAGGGGATCGGACACCAAGCGTCAGCCATAGCCAAAACCGGGTGATCCGGCCGCCGTCCATGACAACCGCGCCTTGCATGTTGGTCGCTGCCATTCCCGTCGTCTCCTGGGTGCCGGTACGGGCGTCAAGTCAACGATTGCCTCGGCGCAGGGTCCACAGGATATGGGGGTTCCCGCCCGTTTTCGGTGCAGATATGGTGATCGGGTCACAGACATGCCCAGAATCAGCAAGGAATGCCGCCCATGCCCCTTACCCCCGAGCAACAGGCCGAGATCGACGCCCAGCGTGGCGCACCCAAACAGACCCTGCGCGCGGTTTCCGAAGGGATGGAGGCGCATCTCTACAAGCCCGCCCCGGTGCTGGACCACGGCTTTGTCCGGGTGGTGGATTACATGGGCGATGATGCCGCGATCTGCCAGGCGGCGCGGGTCAGCTATGGCCGCGGCACCAAGTCGGTCAGCAACGATACCGGGCTGATCCGCTACCTGATGCGGCACTGGCACTCGACCCCGTTCGAGATGTGCGAGGTCAAGTTCCACGTCAAGCTGCCCGTTTTCGTGGCCCGCCAGTGGATCCGCCACCGCACCGCCAACGTGAACGAATATTCCGCGCGCTACTCGATCCTCGACCGCGAGTTCTACATCCCCCAGGCGCAGGACCTGGCCGCGCAATCGACCACCAACAACCAGGGCCGGGGCGAGGTGCTGACCGGCGACGAGGCCGAGCGCGTGCTGCGCATCCTCAAGGACGACGCCGGGCGCGCCTACGACCACTACGAACAGATGATCGGGCAGGAGGGCCAGCAGGGCCTGGCCCGCGAACTGGCCCGCATGAACCTGCCCGCAAACATCTATACCCAGTGGTACTGGAAGGTGGACCTGCACAACCTGTTCCACTTCCTGCGCCTGCGCGCCGATGCCCACGCCCAGTACGAGATCCGCGTCTACGCCGAGGCCATCTGCGAGATGGTCAAGGACTGGGTCCCGGCGGCCTACGCGGCCTTCGAGGACTACCGCATGGGCGGTGCAAACCTGTCGGCCGCAGCCCTTGATTGCATCCGCCGGATGTTGAAGGGTGAGGAGGTGACACAGGAAACCTCCGGCATGTCCAAGGGGGAATGGCGGGAGTTCATGGGGGTGATTGAGGGGTGACGCGGGACGAGCTAGTGTTCGCCACCTGACACAAGATTCCCAACGGTGTCGTGGTGTGCAATATTGGGGGCATGAGACGCGATGACATCTGCCTTTACCTTGGCCCCGCCGACCGCTCGGAGCTTCGAGCCCTGATCAGCAACCGCAACACCCCGCGAAAGCTCGTCTGGCGGGCCGAGATCGTGCTGGCTACGGCGGATGGGCATGGCACGTTCGAAATCATGCGGCGTGCGAAGACGTCGAAGCCCACGGTCTGGCGCTGGCAGCAGCGCTATCTCGATGAAGGCGTGGCAGGCCTCAAGCGCGACAAGACGCGGCCCTCGCGGGTGCCGCCGCTGCCCATGGAAACACGGCTCAAGGTCATCGCGAAAACGGTGCAGGAGACGCCGCCCAACGCCACCCACTGGAGCCGCGCGCTGATGGCCGAAGCCATGGGCATTTCGCCGTCGAGCGTCGGGCGGATCTGGGCCGAGGCGGGATTGAAGCCGCATGTCACGAAGGGGTTCAAGGTCTCGAACGACCCGCTGTTCGAGGAGAAGGTCACGGATATCGTCGGCCTCTATCTCGACCCGCCGGATCGGGCGGTCGTGCTGTGCGTGGACGAGAAATCCCAGATCCAGGCGCTCGACCGGACCCAGCCTGGCCTGCCGCTCAAGAAGGGTCGCGCAGCCACGATGACCCACGACTACAAGCGCCACGGCACGACCACGCTGTTCGCGGCGCTCGATGTGAAGTCGGGCAGGGTCATCGGCGAATGCCAGCCGCGCCACCGGGCCAGAGAGTTCCTGAAGTTCCTGCGCACCATCGACAAGGCCGTGCCAGCACGGCGCGAGGTGCACCTGGTGCTCGACAACTACGCGACCCACAAGACGCCCGAGCTGAAGGCCTGGCTGGACAAGCATCCGCGCTTCAAGCTGCACTTCACGCCCACCAGCGCCTCATGGCTCAACCTCGTCGAACGCTTCTTCGCCAAGATCACATCGAGGCGCATCCGGCGCGGTAGCTATTCCAGCGTCGATGATCTGGAAGCTGCGATCCATGACTATCTGGCGCACCACAACGAGACGCCGAAGCCCTTCAAATGGACCAAGACCGCCGAGGATATTCTCACCCGGGAACGCCGTGCGCTCGGCGCACTCGATCAAATCCGAGGAAACAGGTAACATGCGTCGGACTCAGAGCACTAGTTAAATTCATTGATTGTGTTGATGTCCGTGGTCGTCCCCCAAAAGTTCATGCTCGAGAGCGAAAAAAACTTAGAGTTCAAAGCTGACTTTTCGGCAAACGCGCTTGCGAAGTGCCTCAAGACAATCGCAGCGTTTGCAAGTGCGAATGGCGGCGTGGTTTGTTTTGGGATAAGCGATAAGCCGCGACAAGCCATTGGTACGGATGGCGATCTTGATGAGGCAACTGTTCAAGATCAGCTATTCTCACACTTATATCCGGTCCCAGATTTTCAACTGCTTGAACATGAAGTCTTTGGTCGCCGACTAATCTGTTTAAAAGTTTTGCCAGTGTCCAAGAAGCCGGTGATAGCTATTAAAGATAAGCAGACTTCTGATCAAAGGAACTCAACTGTTCTCCGGGCGGGAACAGTATATTTTAGGAGAGCAGGTCAAACAAAGCCAATTTCCGGTGAGGAGTTTTCCACAATCTTGGAAAAGCGAGGCGAGATTAAAAGAACAGAAATACTTAATTTTCTTTCCCGTGGTAGAGAGGTCGGATTTGACAAGGCTGTTATCGCAGATTTCAGGCGAGCAGGCGCGGAGCATGCAAACCCAACTTTGTATGTCCCGGAGACCGAGGCGCATCGTCTGAATATCATTGATAGAGCCAGATTGGTGGAAGCTGAAGGTGCCCCAGCGTACCAGATTTCTGGAACTGTTGAGTTAACTGTCCCGGCGGATAAAGACCCGCGAAAACCAATGCTGCCGGAAGCCGCGGCGCGAGCACTGCGGTCGTCAATTCGAGCAAAGTTCGGTGACTGGTTTCCGTGGAAAGCGATTCATCTTCGCAAAGCTGCTTCACAACTTGGATTCTGGGACGATAAGAGTGGCGACGATATTCATACAGGAGTAATCGAGATAACAAACTCGCCTGTATACTATGAGGAAGGTCGAGCCGCTGTAGAGAGGTTTGCAAACCGTTCGCCGCTTGATTTCGTGGAAGCGGTTGGTTCCAGAGAGACAATTCGCCGAGTCATTGGGCAAGGTTAGACTGACGGGGATATCAAACATAGCACCCGAAATTGCACAAACTACTCTTTATCAAGCTACCCTACCAAGGTGTTGAAAATGCACCCCGCACCCCGCGCGAATAGCGCCGGAGGCGCCGCGCGGTCGCCAGGCCGCCCGGACGGGCTGGCGACTTGGTGGGGCCTGCGCCGCGCTCTGATCGTGTTCGGATGTGGCTGCCATAAAGTGCCCCGACCTACCCGCTGATCGCCACCCCGCGGCCTGCCGACAGCGCGGCTTGCACGCCGGGTTCGCAACTGCACCGGCCCCAGTTGCGAATAATTCGCAAGACCCTTGACTTTTGCGAACGAGTTGCAAATAGATGGGGAGAGCCTCATGACATGGAGTCCCCGATGCTGCGCCTTGCCGCCCTGTTGATCCTGTTCGCCCTGCCGGCCCAGGCCGAGCGCCTCAAGGTCGTGACCACCTTCACCGTCATCGCCGACATGGCCCGCAACGTCGCCGAGGACGCGGCCGATGTCGTCTCGATCACCAAGCCGGGGGCCGAGATCCACAACTACCAGCCCACGCCGCGCGACCTGGTGCGCGCCTCGGACGCGGACCTTCTGTTGTGGAACGGGCTGAACCTGGAATTGTGGTTCGAGCAGTTCGTCGACAACCTCGGCGATATCCCCTCGGTCACGGTGTCCGAGGGGATCGACCCCATCGCCATCGGCGAGGGCAGCTACGCCGGCGCGCCCAACCCCCATGCCTGGATGGGGTTGGACAACGCGCTGATCTATATCGATAATATCGCCGCCGCGCTGGCCGAGCATGACCCGGCGAACGCCGACCGCTACGCCGCCAATGCCGACACCTACAAGGCCGAGCTGCGCGCCACGCTGGAGCCCCTGCGCGACGCCATCGCGCAGGTGCCCGAGGACCAGCGCTGGCTTGTCACCTGTGAGGGCGCGTTCAGCTATCTCGCCCGGGATTTCGGCCTGCAGGAACTCCATCTCTGGCCGATGAACGCCGACCAGGTGGGCACGCCGCACCAGGTACGCGCGGTGATCGACGGGGTGCGCGACCATGACATCCCGGTGGTCTTTTGCGAAAGCACGGTCAGCACCCGGCCGGCCGAACAGGTGGCGCGCGAAACCGGCGCGGAGTATGGCGGGGTGCTCTACGTCGACAGCCTGTCCGGGGCGGATGGCCCGGTGCCCAGCTACCTCGACCTGCTGCGCGTCACCTCGGAAACGGTTGCGCGGGGGCTGACCCGATGATGGACAGCGAGACAGGCATTCGCGCCAATGACGTGACCGTGACCTATCGCAACGGCATGACCGCGCTGTGGGATGCCAGCTTCGAGGTGCCGCGCGGCACGGTCACGGCACTGGTGGGCGTCAACGGGGCGGGCAAGTCGACACTTTTCAAGGCGATCATGGGCTTCGTGCCCACCGCGCGCGGCGAGATCAGCCTGCTCGGCAAGCCCGTCCGGCAGGCGCTCAAGGAAAACCTGGTCGCCTATGTGCCCCAGGCCGAGGAGGTCGACTGGGCCTTCCCGGTGCTGGTCGAGGACGTGGTCATGATGGGCCGCTTCGGCCACATGGGCTGGATGCGGCGGCCGCGGGCGGCGGATCGCGCGGCGGTCGAGGCGGCGCTGGTGCGGGTCAACATGACCGCCTTCCGCGACCGCCAGATCGGCGAATTGTCCGGCGGCCAGCGCAAGCGCGTTTTCCTGGCCCGGGCGCTGGCGCAGGAGGGCCGCGTGATCCTGCTGGACGAACCTTTCACCGGGGTCGACGTGCAGACCGAGGCGCAGATCGTCGCCCTGCTCAAGGAACTGCGCGACGAGGGCCGGGTGATGCTGGTCTCGACCCACAACCTCGGGTCGGTGCCCGAGTTCTGCGACCGGACGATCCTGGTCAAGGGCACGGTGCTGGCCCATGGCCCGACCGAGGAGGTCTTCACGCCCGAGAACCTCGAAGAGGCCTTCGGCGGCGTGCTGCGCCGGTTCACCCTGGGCGGCGCGGACTTGCACGACGATGGCGACGACCGCGCGATTTCCATCCTGACCGATGACGAGCGGCCCTTCGTGCAATACGGGCAGGAAACGCGGAAGGCCCGGCAAGAGAAGGAGCCGCAGGGATGAGCCTGCTGCTGGAGCCCTTTTCCTACGGCTACATGACCAACGCAATGTGGGTTTCTGCGCTTGTCGGTGCAGTCTGCGCCTTTTTGTCCGCTTACTTGATGCTCAAGGGCTGGTCGCTGATCGGTGACGCGCTGAGCCATTCGGTGGTGCCCGGCGTGGCCGGGGCCTACATGCTGGGGTTGCCTTTCGCGCTGGGCGCCTTCCTGTCGGGTGGGCTGGCGGCTGCGGCCATGCTGTTTTTGACCGAAAGATCGGGGCTGAAGGTGGACGTGATCATCGGGCTGATCTTCACCAGCTTTTTCGGGTTGGGGCTGTTCATGGTGTCGATCAACCCGGTGGGGATTGACATCCAGACCATCACCATGGGCAACATCCTGGCCATCACGCCCGGCGACACGCTGCAACTGGCCCTGATCGGCGGGGTCTCCATGCTGGTGCTGCTGGCCAAGTGGAAGGACCTCATGGTCACCTTCTTCGATGAAAGCCATGCGCGGTCGGTGGGGCTGAACCCGCAGGCGCTCAAGGCGATGTTCTTCGTGCTGCTCTCGGGTTCGGTCGTGGCGGCGTTGCAGACGGTCGGGGCCTTCCTGGTGATTGCCATGGTGGTGACGCCCGGGGCCACGGCCTATCTACTGACTGACCGGTTCGAGCGGCTGCTGGTGGTGTCGGTCGCCATCGGGGCTGCGACCAGTTTCCTGGGCGCCTATGCCAGCTATTTCCTCAACGGGGCCACGGGCGGCGTGATCGTCTGCCTGCAAACAACGCTTTTCCTCGCGGCCTTCCTGCTGGCCCCGAAACACGGATTGCTGGCCAGCAAGCGCAAGGCCCGCGCGGCACTGGAGGGGCGGCGATGATCGAGGCGATGCTGTTTCCCTTCCAGTTCGGCTTCATGGTCAATGCCTTCTGGATCGCGCTTATCCTGTCGGTGCCCACGGCGCTACTGTCGTGCTTCCTGGTGCTCAAGGGCTGGGCGCTGATGGGCGACGCCGTCAGCCATGCGGTGCTGCCGGGGATCGTGCTGGCCTTCATCCTCGGGCTGCCGCTGATCCTGGGGGCCTTCGCGGCGGGGATGTTCACCGCGGTGGCCACAGGGTATCTGGCCGACAACAGCCGGGTGAAGCCCGACACCGTCATGGGCGTCGTCTTCTCGGGCATGTTCGCGGTGGGGATCGTGATGTATGTGGCCATCGACACCAACATGCACCTCGATCACATCCTTTACGGTAACATGCTCGGCGTCGGGGCGGCGGACCTATGGACAGCCGGTCTGGTCGCGCTGATCGTGGGGGGCGGGTTGCTGCTGCGCTGGAAGGATCTCTTGCTGCATGCCTTCGACCCGGCACAGGCGCGCACCGTCGGGTTGCCCGTGGGCTGGCTGCACTACGGGTTGTTGGCTGCCTTGTCGCTGACCATCGTGGCGACCCTTTCGGCGGTGGGTCTGATCCTTGCCATCGGGTTGCTGATCGCGCCGGGGGCGATTGCCTTCCTGCTGGTGCGGCAGTTCAGGACGATGCTCTGGGTTTCTGTTCTGGTCTGCCTGGCCTCGATGCTGGGCGGGACCTATGCCAGCTTTTCCCTCGACAGCGCCCCGGCGCCGACGATCATCCTGATCCTGACGGCGCTGTTCCTGCTGGCCTTCGCGCGGCGGCTGGTCATGACGCGCCGGGAAACCGCACGGGGCTAGACGCGCCGCGCGCTTTGCGGTCCTCTGGGGCCAAGCGACGGAGGACGGCATGAGCGATCTGGAAAAACGCATCGAACAGGGCCGGGGCGACACCCCCGCCGATCTCGTATTGCGCGGGGGGCGCGTCTTCGACCTGGTGACGGGGCAGATGCTGGAGGGCGATGTCGCCATCTGCGGCGACACCATCGTCGGCACCTGCGCGGCCTATGAGGGGCGCGAGGTGGTGGACGTCACCGGCCTGACCCTGGTGCCCGGCTTCATCGACACCCATCTGCACATCGAGAGCAGCCTGGTCACGCCCTTCGAGTTCGACCGGCTGGTCACACCGCTGGGCGTGACCACCGCCATCTGCGACCCGCACGAGATTGCCAATGTGCTGGGCGTGCCGGGCATCCGGTATTTCCTCGATGCGGCACTGGAAACCGTGTTGGACATCCGGGTGAACCTGTCCTCCTGCGTGCCATCGACCGAGATGGAAACGGCAGGCGCCCGGATCGAGGCCGCGGACCTGGCGCCGCTGATGGACCACCCCAAGGTGATCGGCTTGGCCGAGGTGATGAATTATCCCGGCGTGATCCATCGTGATCCGGGCCTCATGGCCAAGCTGGCAGCCTTCGAGGGCCGGCATATGGACGGGCATTGCCCCATGCTGTCGGGGCGCGATCTGAACGCCTATGTCGCCGCCGGTGTTCTTACGGAACACGAGGCGACGACCGCCGAGGAGGCGCGCGAGAAATTGCAGAAGGGCATGCGGGTGCTGATCCGCGAGGGGTCGGTCTCCAAGGACCTCGAGGCGCTGATCCCACTGCTGGACGAGCGCACCGCGCCCTACATGTGCCTGTGCACGGATGATCGGAACCCGCTGGACATCGGCGAACACGGGCACCTCGATTACATGATCCGCACTGCCATGGCCCGGGGCGTGCCGCCGCTGGCCGCCTATCGCGCGGCCTCGCTCTCGGCGGCCGAGGCCTTCGGGCTCAAGGGCCGCGGCCTGATCGCGCCGGGCCAGCGCGCCGATATCGTGGCGCTGGGGTCTCTGGAGGCCTGCGATGCGCGGGCCGTCTGGTGCGCCGGGGTCCC
>NZ_JBKOTX010000199.1:0-9992 GCF_047086965.1 Roseovarius halophilus (ex Wu et al. 2025)
AGAATGGCACGCTGTCAAAAGCCAGCTCGCGATCATGTTCGAAGACCGCTTCCCAATGACGTAAAAAAGGCGTCAGGGCACAAAATTCCGCACAGTCTCAGACCACGCCGGACGGCTGACAACAAAACCCACGCTCGCTTAGCAGGCGCCAAACGACTACACCCGAGAATTGGACCTAGAGTTGACTGACCGGCGGGTCATCGAGCACTTCGCCGGCGAGAGTACGCAGGCTGACCCCACACTTTCAGGTCACTCTAGCGGGAGCGCCGCGGCTGATTTGCTTAAAACGACATCGAGACGGTCGAGATCCTCCTCAGTTACGCCCAATCGGAACGCGCTCTTGTGCGGCCCGGTGTTCCATTCCTTCAAGTCGGCCAACTCTAAGCCACTTAGCGATCCAGGCGGCACCAGTGCAGTACAGAAGAACGCTTTCTTCTGAGGCTGCCATTTCAAGGTCATCAAAACGCGCTCAGTGCGCTCGTCATCGATCCGCAGATCAGGCACCTTCGTCGCCTTTAAAAGGTAATCCCGATGCCTGCCGTAAGTGGCGACGATCCGGCTTACCATCCTGACCGCCGTGGTTGGCGCCAAAGTCATACTGGCAAGGAAAACCTCAAAATTTCGGATCCGGTGATCCTCAGCCAATTGCCGCAAACGCGCTAGCGATGACGACAGCACACCAGCATCTTCGGCCGGATCCACGCTCCGGCGGCGATACAATGCGGCTGGTCTGGTTTTCACCTTCTGGCTCGCACCGGTCCTGACAACGAACCGTTCTATGTACTTTCGAAAGTTGCTCTTGTCGACTGGCTCACCCTTGAGCGCCTGAACAACGCTCTGTGCCTGAGACAGGGTGAACTCATCGGGCAAGAAGGCAAACAGCAGATCCGGACCGTCATCGTCCTTGCGTGCAAACCCTATACTTTCTGCGAGGTGCCGCCGCGCATCCTCGATGATCTGTTTGTGGTCGAAGGCGAGCTCAAGCTCTTCCAAGGCTTCGAATGGAAACCACTTCGCCTCACTGACGTCAGTGTTTGCAATAGGCGCCAGCTCCGACTGCTCGCCTTTCAGAACGGCGAGGTGCGCAATAGAAATGACACGCTCGGGGCGGGGATCCCGCTTCTTGGCACTGTAGACGTCCACCAGCTCTACATGTGGCTCCTCAAAAATCGAGAACTGGAGATCCAATCCAGCCTCTTCGGAGAGTTCACGCAAGACGCACGATTTGATATCATCGTCCTCATCCGGTCGAAAAAATCCTCCTGGTAAAGCCCAAGCTCCTGGGTAAGCATCCGCGTCTTCGTTTCTTTGTACAAGTGCCACTTGCAACCCGCCCGTCCGGGCGACGTGGAACACCGCGATATCGGTCGCCACCGATGTCATGGGGAAGGTGTAGGTGAAGCCCGGGCCTGAGCGTGTCATGGTATACTCCAGTGTTGTCGATGTCTCGCCCGCGCGCGCTATCGCGACCGCAGGCTTGCTGGACTGCATAGACCCTATCTAAGCATAACAACAAGGATAAAAGTGTATCCTTGACAACGAAGCGGCTTCAGGGTACTACTCGCCCTGCACTGGTCGCATGGGCCGCACTCCGCTTCTGCTTCTCTGTGCTGCACTTTGCTGTTTTGCGAAACTAGGCCACCAGTCTTCTGGCGGCCTTTTTTTGCCGCCTCCACTTTCTCAAGGGCCAGCCATGCGCCGCTCAATAAAAACATGATTGACGTGCACTAATGGTTAGTGTATCCATACTACTAGAAACAAGGAGAGTTCATGCTTAACGTCGATGCTGTTATCAATTCGATCCCCGACATGACCGAACAAAAGCGTGCCACGTGGTCCGAAAACGCTGCGCGTGTCATCGCCCGCGGCGCCAAGTCTAACCGCGACTACGCCAATGCCGTTCGCATCTACGAGGCGATCGCGGCGTTCGAAGCCACCCGCCCGGCTTCAACGCAACTGGTCGCCGCCAGCGGCCTCGAGTGGGACCGCACCACCCAGGGCCGCACAACCTTCCGCGGCTTTGACGGGAGCCGCCTTGTGGCACGCGTCACGCGGGTCAAGCCGCGCAAGTTTGTCGCTTGTGTAAACGGGACAGACCTGCCCGACACCTACCCAACACTGTCCGCCGCGCGCATCGCTGCGGCGGAGGCGCATGCCGAGCGCCATGGCGCGTCAGCATCGCTCGGCCGCGCTGCCTAAGTTTTTCTCTCTTCCCACCGCCCTATGTCCACAAAAGCGTGAGGTTCGCGATGCAAGCTGCTCTGTCCCGTCGTATTAACCGACTGATCGCCACCGCAGAAACGGTCGACCCCGCAGTTCTGAAGTCTGAACTGCTCGAGCTGGCCAAGCACTGCCAAGTCACGCCTGGAAACCACTTTCTGCTCAGAACCGTTTGCAAGCGCATGACAAACGCCGTCGTGACTGCCTTTGGCCCTTTAAGTCTATTGCTGGTGATGGCCGAGCCCCGCCGACGCCAGATTTATTTTGCTGTCCTGGCGCGCCTTCAGGCAGACGGCGCCCTCAACGAGCCAGGCTTCGATGAGGCTGCAAGGGCAGATCTGCTCACCCGTCTCGTCGTTTTGCGCAACCGTGACCTTGTTGCTTATGCCTACGGAAACTGTCCACCAGCGTTCATGCGCCTGATTGCTGGGTTCGGAGAATGTGCACGCAATCCTGAGCGCTACCTGTCCTTGTTTCGTTTGCTTGATATGAATCCGGAACTGGCGCAACCGCTGCGCAATGCCTGCCAAGGCGAGCCAATGACAGATGATCTGATAGAGCTCATGCAGGTCCTGCCACCAACACGGCTGGGAGTGCAGGTTGCCACTCAGTTCGTTGCAGAGGGTCAATACCGCGACTTTATGCGGCCCTATCAGGCTATCATGAACACAGAGCAGTTGGCTGAAGAGCACATGCAGCGGATCGCGGCCGGCGAGTCGCCTGAGAACCTTCTAGAACGTCTGTATCTTGACCTGCCATTCCCGGCCCCCGTTATCAGTGCGCCTAACATTGTCCACATCGACAACGGGCAGGCGCTTGTACGTACAGCAAAAGAGTTTGCCAACTGCCTGGCGAATTATGTGGCTGAAGCGCTGAACAATGAGCGCCAGTTTTATATTTGGCGGCCGGATGACGCGCCCGCTGTTGTCTTTGCGATCGATAGCGAGCAGCCCTTTGGCTGGCACTTGAGTGAAAGTCGCCGAGCAAACAATGATCGAGTGTCCCGGCGAGAGCGCAATGATTTAAAGGAGGTTCTGGCAAAGTGCGGAATTCGTACCTGCGCGTCTGTCGAGACTTCGATGCGAAACTACCGTAGCGATGTCAACGAATTTCTGTTCGATATCGACGATATCCACGATCTGGGCGAAGCCGCCTGATCCAAGGTTTGGAACATAACACACAAGATCAACCCGCAGGTTGCCCAATATCACGCAAGTCGGAGGGGATTAAAATTAAATGCTCGTTGCCACTATCGTGCGCCTGACGCCAAATCAGTTCCACATCGAGCTCCCCGCTCGCACTGCAACCGTAACATACACCTCCGTCATTGCTGCCCGCCTGGCCGCCCCGCGAGCTGTTTTTTCCGAATCTCGGCCTGCGTGAACACGCCTCAACCGTAAAACATCAGGGTAAGGTCATGACCCTATGTCCAGTTATGTCACCCCGTACTGCTATGTTCCAAAATCCAAATGTTAAGGAGCACAAATGCCAAACACGCCCAAGCAATTGGTCAGCCCCGCGTCAGAGCAGACGCATATGCAACAAGCCATTCAAGCACTGCACATGGCACAGATTACAGATGACTATCAAAAAGTCGTCTCGAAATTAGCAGGGGAACTTTATGATGACGTTTGCTTGGTTTTCCCCGGTCACTTGCAAATGCTTTACCTGCTGACACATGTGCGTCGTCGCCAAGTATGGAATGCAATCATTGCCGCCGACGAAACACAAGAAATTTTGGGGCATGATAAAAAGGGGATTGTTGCACTGCGCCATGCCCTGCTGAAGCAAAAGTCAACGCAGTTGCTGCAAGATGCCTATGGTGAAGTGCCTAACAGCTTTGAAGCGCTGCTCGGGCGGCTGGGAAATGTTGCACAGCACTACGATATTTACCGCGATCTCTTTGAGCTCGCACGTAACGGTGAACCAAAACTGCGCAAGCAGCTGCTGCACGAAAAGAGGTTGAAAGCAGAGTTAGTGAAACGGCTAACAGAACTGCCTGCGCACTTGCAGAGCGTAAAGTTTGCAAAAGGGTTTGAATCCGAAACACAGATGAAGCGGTTTGTAGATTTTTTGGGTGCTTGGGAAGATGTGGACATGCCCGAAAAAGCCGATCTGGACGAGAGGCTTTACAAAGCCATACACCATGGAGGCGGGGTGACCGAAGCTATACGCCAGATTTACATTCGGCTACCGTTTCCGGAGCAAACAGTTCCGAACTGCAAAAAGGTAAAGTTTTTAGAAAATGGCCGTGCGCTTGAGGATGCTGCAAAGCGGTACGACAACTGCTTGGCAACGCTGGTGCCGCAGGCGGTGCGCGGGGAAACACAGTTCTACGAGTGGAAGGGCCGTGCACATGCGATAGTAGCGATAAAAAAGAAACGGGGGTATTGGGAGATTGATGAAATAAAGTTGCGGAACAATCGAGAGCCCGCCCCTGAGTTTTCTGAAACGATACAGCAGCACTTCAAAAAGTATGGTGTGGGGAAGCACATACACTTCTGTCAACTGATTGAGCAATATCTTTCAGCCTCGGTGTTTGAACTTGACGAGTTGGGTTTCCACGAAGCTGATAACGAAATTGACTTTGGATACCTGCTCAATGCGGCATAACGTTATGCTCCTCACCATCGTGGCTCTGTCCGTACCACGATGGTGAGCTCACCGGTGTCAGATCAGAGATGATCGCCTGTACCAAGCCCTGAAGACGTTCAACCGAACGTTTGCGCCAGCTCAAGCGATGTCCGGAGAGAGGAAATGCTTGACCGCATGGCCTTGTCCGGCGAACCTTCCATCATGCCGCCGGCCACTCGGGTAATGTCGAAGTAGACAAATGGGATACAATGCAGAATGGTGAAAAAAGAGTTTGAAGTTGACGATATTTTATATGTCGTCAAGTTTGATAAAAATACTTTTAGTCTATACGTGGACGGCTTAAAGTCTAGAAAACAGACGTCGAAAATTGTTTATGACGAATTTGATAGCTTTGATAGCGATGATGGTCCTGTAAAACAAGTGTTTTACAGAAGCAATCTCGTAAAAGCAAAAAATCCCATGAAAGTTTATGTTAATGCCGTCAAATTCGTGGAAAGTATTGTAGGCAAGCGCAAACCTTACTACTTTACATATACTGCAAACGAAAAGAAAAAGGTGCATTTATACAATTCTGTTGCAGAAAAGATCGCTAATAAGTATGGGTATAATTTAGTAATTGAGGGAAAGAAATTCAAATTCTTCAGGAAAACAATTTAAATTTAATAAATTGTGACACGTTACGACGGATGCCCGAAGGTTGTTCTGTCAGCCATCGGCCTCTCTGCATTTGTCATTTACTGGGTGTGAATGTGAATAAGTCCAGGCCCCGGGGCCCTCATTGACTAGAAAAGATTCAATTTCTGTGTCTGTCCCGCATTCCCCAAGTAGTCCGCTGATTTCGCTGTCCTGAGCTTTGTATTTCCTATATAAATCATGGTGTTGATAGCTGTGAGGGGCGTGTTTCATGGATCACCCAGAGGGTGCGGGATTGCAGCGGGCAGATCGTAACTGCCCGGTTTGAACCGCCTGCCTCTGATCGCACCTATTGGTTAAGTGACGTCGTTATTGACGTCGTTAACGACGTCGTCTGAGGCGGAGGTGATGGTGCGGGGCGGTGTGGTACTTGGCTTGGAGCGGCGTCGACGTTGGCCGGACGACCTCAAGTTGGAGATCCTCGGAGAGGTTGGCGTTAACGGCTGGACGGTCGCTGACGTTGCGCGGCGGCACGACATTACCCGCCAGCATATCTATCAATGGCGGCGGGCGCTGAAGCGGAAGGGTAATCCCCCCATTTTTAATGGGGTCCAGCCGTAGAATTCACGCAGCTGCTCTCAGTTTCATGGCGGGGGTCATGCCGCCGATGCCCATGTTGGGGCGCTCGTTGTTGTAAGTCCAGAGCCATTTGGTTGCTGGGTCCTGTGCCTCCTCGATGGTTTCAAAGATGTATTGCCCCAGCCATTCGCCGCGAACCGTGCGGTTGTAGCGCTCGATGTACGCGTTCTGTTGCGGCTTGCCCGGCTGGATGTATTCCAAGCAGATGTTGCGCTTTTCAGCCCACGCCATAAGCGTGCCACTGACGTATTCTGGGCCGTTGTCCACACGAATAGTTTGAGGCTGGCCGCGCCATTCGATGATCTGGTTAAGGCTGCGCACGACGCGTTCAGCAGGCAGCGAAAAGTCGACCTCAATCGCCAAGCCTTCGCGATTGAAATCATCCAAAATGTTCAACGTCCTGATCGACCGTCCATCTACAAGCTGATCTGCCATGAAATCCATCGACCAGGTCTCATTGGGCCTCTCAGGCACGGCCAGTGGTTCTGGCTTGTCCCGTTTTAGGCGTTTCTTGGGCTTGATGCGCAGGTTCAGCTCCAGTTCACAGTAAATCCGGTAGACCCGTTTATGGTTCCAGCCATAGCCCTGAACGTTGCGCAGATACAGAAAACACAGCCCGAAGCCCCAGTTACGCTTGTTGGTCGTCAAACGTTCCAGCCAATCGGCAATTTCTTCGTTCTCGTCGCTCAGTGCAGGGCTGTAACGATAGCAGGTCTCGCTGATCTGGAATGCACGGCAGGCCAGCGCAATGCTGACCCCGGTTTGTGCGACCGCATTTACGGCCATCTCTCGTCGCTGAGACGGCCTTAACGCTTTTTCCAAGCGCCTCCTTCAGCAGGTCGTTTTGCATACTCATCTCAGCATACATGCGCTTCAGCCGACGGTTCTCTTCGGCCATGTCCTTCATCTCAGACATCAATGACGCGTCCATCCCACCAAACTTGGCCCGCCATTTGTAAAAGCTGGCGCTGCTCATTCCGTGTTCGCGGCAAAGCTCAGAGACCGGCACTCCACCCTCCGCTTGCTTCAGGATCGCCATGATCTGTGCGTCGCTGTATCGTCCATTCTTCATCGTAAATCTCCTCAGATATCTTGCCGAGAAAATTCTACTTTTGAACACCACTAATTTTAGGGGGGATTACCGAAGGGCCTTTGGCCGACCGAAGCACCGGCGAGGTTCGTCGAGGTGCCGACCACCGATGCACTGCCTGCGACGTGTCCTCCCGCGGCAGAGGATGATGCGGTCTCCTCCCAGGTCAGGATCGTCCTGCGCTCCGGTCGTGAGCTGCATTGCGGCGCCGACCTCGACGACGCGACGCTGCGGCGCCTGGTCCATGTCCTGGAGGTGGCATGATCGGGCCTGGCACGGGTGTTCGCGTCTACCTGGCCTGCGGGGTCACCGACATGCGCAAGGGCATCGCGGGGCTCTCGACCATCGCGCAGGACGTTCTGCGGCAGAAGCCCGCCAGCGGGGCGGTCTTCGTGTTCCGCGGCCGGCGCGGCGACCGGATCAAGGTGCTCTACTGGGACGGCCAGGGCTTTTGTCTCTATTACAAGGTGCTCGAGCGGGGGCGCTTTCCGTGGCCCTCGGCGAAGGATGGCGCCGCGCGGCTGACCTCGGCACAGCTTGCGATGCTCTGGGAAGGGATCGACTGGCGGCGGCCTGACTGGGGGGCGCCGCCGGCCCGGGTGGGGTGATTTATCTACCTGAACGGCCTTGTTTTTATGGCGCTTGAAGCTCTCCTGTGGTATGTATGGGTATGTCGCAAGCGCCCGCCGATATGCCCGATGACCCTGCCGCTCTGAAGGCGATGATCGCTGTCCTGCAGGCGGAAAACGCGAAGATGTCGGCGACGCTGCGCGCCCATGATCTGCTGGTGCAGTCCCTGCGGACCCGCATTGCCAAGCTCCAGAAGCAAAAGTTCGGTGCCAGTTCGGAAAAGATCGAGCGCGAGATCGAACAGCTCGAACTGGCGCTCGAAGACCTGATGGTGGCCAAGGCGGAGGCCGACGACGCGCCGCTCGACGAGGACGAGACCCCGGAGCAAGACCCGCCGGCCGAGGAGGGGGAAACCCCACCGGAGAAGAAACCGCGCCGTCGCCCGAAGGTGTCAAGGGACACGCCGCGTGAGCGCCGTGAGCTGGATCCCGGCGAGGCCTGTCCCGACTGCGGTGGCGATCTGCGCGTGGTCGGCGAGGACGTCAGCGAGCTGCTCGACATGATCGCCGCGCAGATCAAGGTCATCGAGATCGCCCGGGTGAAGAAGTCCTGTCGCCGCTGCGAGGCCATGGTGCAGGAGCCCGCCCCGAGCCGGCCGATCCCGCGCAGCATGGCCGGCCCCAGCCTGCTGGCCTACATCCTCGTCTCCAAGTTCGACGATCACGGTGTGTCCTGAGTGCCAACATGGAAAGGAGGTACGTAACTGCAAGAGAGATGAGGGGAGGCCCCTCGGGTTCGGCGATCAGGAGCCGATCCCAAACCACCACAAGCTGCTGTCGTAAAGAGCGATGGTGGTGAGCGTTGTGGAAACGGCGGGGCGAGACCCCGTCAGGTGCGATCCAGAGAGACGAGCGAAAGCGAACCGTCGATGAACTGCCGAAAGCGTATGGTTGATGTCAGAACCGGGGGTAGTGGTCACCCCGGGATGAGTATGGGCGGTGTCCTGAAGTCCGGCCCATGCGGCATCCGGCTCGAAGGCGGCGTGAATCTGGGTCAGGCTCTTTTGTGGAACAGGAGAACCTGTCGTCCCGATGCCAAGGGAGAAGACCAATCGGGAAGCCCCCGAAAGGTCCAGAGTACCGATGCGGGACACAGGGGCAGAACAGTTCGTAGTAGGGACGAAGGCGCTGTAATGGCGCTGGACCGAAGGGGCTGTGGTGTTCAGCCGCTGCCGCTGGCCAACTGGTAACAGGATGAGCCGGATGACAGGGGCAAAGCCGTTTACGATTGAGAAGAGAGATGTCTGGGAAGCGTTCCAGCATGTGGACGCCAACCAAGGTGCATCTGGTGTTGACGGACAGACGCTCGAAAGCTTCGGGGAACGGCTCGGGCCGAACCTCTACAAGCTTTGGAACCGGATGTCCTCAGGCAGTTATATGCCATCGCCGGTACGCCGGGTGATGATTCCGAAAGCAGATGGGGGCCAACGGCCGTTGGGTATTCCGACAGTCACGGACCGCATCGCGCAGGAGGTCGTCCGGCTTCATCTGGAGCCACTCGTGGAACCAATCTTCCACAGGGACTCCTATGGGTATCGGCCCGGACGCTCCGCCATTGATGCCATCCGGACGGCGCGTCAGCGATGCTGGCGCCACGACTGGGTGTTGGACATGGACATCAAAGGGTTCTTTGACACCATCGATCATGGACTACTGCTCAAGGCGGTCCGCCATCATACGGATTGTCGCTGGGTGCTGCTTTATATCGAGCGGTGGCTGAAGGCACCGGTGATGATGGAGGATGGCAGCCTTGTCTCGCAGGACTGTGGAACGCCACAGGGTGGGGTTATCTCGCCGTTGCTGGCAAACCTGTTTCTGCACTATGCTTTCGACAAATGGATGGATCGAGAGAACCGCCATGTGCCGTTTGAGCGCTATGCGGATGACATCATCTGCCATTGTCGGACGGAAGGGGAGGCTCGCAGGCTCTGGCGGCAGGTCGAAGACCGGCTTGCGAACTGTGGCTTGACGCTTCATCCGCAGAAGACGAAAATCGTTTACTGCAAGGATACCAACCGGAAAGGGTCTTTCCCGACGGTTGCCTTCGACTTTCTCGGCTACAGGTTCCAGCCCCGGCTGGCGATCTGGTGTAATCGCCGGACGTAATCTCCCCAAAACTGCCGTTTGAATTTTCCCCAGTCGTGAGCGTCAGGGGCAATTCCGAACTCCAATTATTCGGAATTGTC
>NZ_JBKOTX010000200.1:0-9960 GCF_047086965.1 Roseovarius halophilus (ex Wu et al. 2025)
CGTGATCGCTGCCGTCAGCGTCGTCTTGCCGTGGTCAACGTGACCAACCGTGCCAATGTTCACGTGCGGTTTCGAACGGTCGAACTTTTCCTTTGCCATTGTATCGGCTCCCTCTTTCTTCTGTCGTGCGGTGCGCAACCCTGCGCACCCTACGGTGGGGTGTAGGGTGCGCCCTCAGGGCGCACCGACGGTTATGCGAATTTCGACTGGATCTCTTCGCTGATGTTCGCCGGCACCGGATCGTAATGCGAGAACTGCATCGTGAACTGGGCGCGGCCCGACGACATCGAGCGTAGCGTGTTGATATAGCCGAACATGTTGGCGAGCGGCACATCGGCGTCGATGGCGATGGCGTTGCCGCGCGGTTCCTGGCCGCTGACCTGCCCGCGACGGCTGGTCAGATCGCCGATGATCGAGCCGGTGTATTCCTCGGGCGTGATCACCTCGACCTTCATCATCGGCTCCAGCAGCTTGGCGCCCGCCTTGCGCAGGCCCTCGCGCATGCACATCCGCGACGCGATCTCGAAGGCCATCACGCTGGAGTCCACGTCGTGGTACTTACCGTCGATCAGCGCGACCTTGAAGTCGATCACCGGGAACCCGGCCAGCGGCCCGCTGTCCATGACGCTCTCGATGCCCTTCTCGACGCCGGGGATGAACTCCTTCGGCACCGAGCCGCCGACGATGCGGCTCTCGAAGCTGTAGCCTTCGCCCGGCTCGGTCGGCGAGATGATCATCTTGACCTCGGCGAACTGGCCCGAGCCGCCCGACTGCTTCTTGTGGGTGTAGGTATGCTCGATCTCGTGGCCGATCGTCTCGCGATAGGCGACCTGCGGCGCACCGATGTTGGCGTCCACCTTGAATTCCCGCTTCAGGCGGTCGACCAGGATGTCGAGGTGAAGCTCGCCCATGCCCTTCATGATCGTCTGGCCCGACTCGAGATCGGTTTCCACGCGGAAGGACGGGTCCTCGGCGGCGAGGCGCTGCAGGCCCTGGCTCATTTTTTCCTGGTCGCCCTTGGTCTTGGGCTCGACCGCGATCTCGATCACGGGGTCGGGGAAGCTCATGGTTTCCAGCACGACCGGCGCTTTCGGATCGCAGATGGTATCGCCCGTCGTCGTGTCCTTCAGGCTGGCCAGCGCGATGATGTCGCCGGCAAAGGCTTCCTCGATCTCGGTCCGGTCGTTCGAGTGCATCATCATCATCCGGCCGATGCGCTCGCGCTTGCCCTTGGTGGCGTTCAGCACCGTGTCACCCTTGCGCAGGATGCCCGAATAGATGCGGGTGAAGGTCAGGCTGCCCACGAACGGGTCGTTCATGATCTTGAACGCGAGACCCGAGAACGGCATTTCGTCGTCGGCCCGGCGGGCGATGGTGCGCGTCTCGGTCTCGTCGTCGGGGGCGAAGCCCATGTAGTCGACCACGTCGAGCGGGCTCGGCAGGTAGTCGATCACCGCGTTGAGCAGCGGCTGCACGCCCTTGTTCTTGAACGCGGAGCCGCCCAGCACCGGCACGAAGCTGAGCGACAGGCACCCCTTGCGGACCAGTTCGCGCAGTTGCTGCGGCTCGGGCTCCTCGCCGTCGAGATACGCCATCATCGCGTCGTCGTCCATTTCGACGGCGTTCTCGACCAGCTTGGCGCGCCACTCGTCGGCGGTGTCCTTCAGGCTGTCGCGGATCGGCTGGCGATACCACGTCGATCCCAGATCCTCGCCGCGCCAGACCCATTCTTCCATGGTCACGAGGTCGATGATGCCTTCCAGGTCATGCTCGGCCCCGATGGGCAGGGCCACCGGCACGGCCTTGGAGCCGGTACGCTCCTCGATCATCCGGACGCAGTTGTAGAAATCCGCCCCGAGCTTGTCCATCTTGTTGACGAAGACGATGCGCGGCACCTTGTACCGGTCGGCCTGCCGCCAGACGGTTTCGGTTTGCGGCTCGACACCGGCATTGGCGTCCAGAACGGCAACCGCGCCGTCCAGAACGGCCAGCGACCGCTCGACCTCGATGGTGAAGTCCACGTGGCCGGGCGTGTCGATGATGTTCATCCGGAACTTGGTGTCCGACGTGCCTTCCTTGGTGGGGTCTTCCTGACGCTGCCAGAAGGTGGTCGTCGCGGCACTGGTGATGGTGATGCCGCGCTCCTGCTCCTGCTCCATCCAGTCCATCGTCGCGGCGCCGTCATGCACCTCGCCGATATTGTGGGACTTGCCGGTGTAGAACAGGATGCGCTCGCTGCAGGTGGTCTTGCCTGCATCGATATGCGCCATGATGCCGAAGTTGCGGTAGCGTTCGAGCGGATAATCGCGTGCCATGGGTACAGAGCCTCTGAAGGGTTACCAGCGGTAGTGGCTGAAGGCCTTGTTGGCTTCGGCCATCTTGTGTGTGTCCTCGCGCTTCTTCACGGCCGAACCACGGCTGTTGACAGCGTCCAGCAGTTCGCCGGCGAGGCGTTCTTCCATCGTGTTCTCGTTGCGGCCCCGGCTGGCGGTGATCAGCCAGCGGATCGCCAGCGCCTCGCGGCGTTCGGGGCGCACCTCGACGGGTACCTGGTAGGTGGCACCACCGACCCGGCGCGACCGCACCTCGACGGCGGGCTTGATGTTGTCGAGCGCCTCGTGGAACAATTCCACCGGTGCGCGCTTGACCTTGTTCTCGACGCGGTCGAGCGCGTTGTAGACAATCTTCTCGGCGACGGACTTCTTGCCGTCCACCATCAGGTTGTTCATGAACTTCGACAGCACCCGGTCGCCATACTTGGCGTCGGGCAGAATCTCGCGTTTTTCAGCGGCGTGACGACGGGACATCTCGTAATCCTCTTACTTCGGACGCTTGGCGCCATATTTGGAGCGGCGCTGTTTCCGATCCTTGACGCCCTGCGTGTCCAGCACGCCGCGCAGGATGTGATAGCGCACACCGGGAAGGTCTTTCACACGGCCGCCGCGGATCAGCACCACCGAGTGTTCCTGCAGGTTGTGCTTTTCGCCGGGGATGTAGCTGATGACCTCGAAACCGTTGGTCAGGCGCACCTTGGCGACCTTCCGCATGGCCGAGTTCGGCTTTTTCGGGGTCGTGGTGTAGACACGCGTGCAAACGCCGCGCTTCTGCGGGCACCCCTGCAGGTGCATGGACTTCTGGCTTCTCACTTTCGGCTGCCGCGGCTTGCGGATCAGCTGTTGAATCGTTGGCATTGGGTCTCTTTCCCCGTTCTCAACACATGTGTCTGCACGGATCACCCGTGCGGTTTCTCCTAACGTCGCGCCCTACGCGTCCGCAAAACGCAAACACCGCAATCGTCACCCGATGACTCAGGCACGACGCGGTGGGCATCCAGAGGATCGGGGCGTCACCGCCCGGATCATGACCACTACAGTTCTGATATCGGCCACGGGGACAACCCCTGCCGGGATGCAGCGGCGTATAGGGGGAGTCGCCGGGCTTGTCAACAGCCGTCACCACGCGGGGCGCGGCCGGGCCACCGCAGGCGTCGCGGGCCAATCCCGCGCCCCGGTTTCGCCTTGTTCCCGACACGGGCGTTTGTCACCATCAGGGCGTGGCAACGCAAGTCGGGAATGCACATGCGCGTCATCGGGATATGCCGCTTCTCCTACCCCGCCGTGGGCGGGTTCAAGCGCATGCACGACACCATCGAGGCGCGCGAGGCGTACCTTTACGCGCCGGAGCGGATGGCGCTGCGCTTCCGCCATTTCGAATGCCTCACCCTGCCGTCCATCGCCGCGCAGACGGATCCCGATTTCACCTTCCTCGTGCTGATCGGCGACAGCCTGCCGCAACGCTATCGCGACCGCCTGCACGACCTGACGGCGGGCATGCCGCAAATCCGCATCGTGGAAAGCCCGCCGATGCGTCATCGCCCCGCGATGCAGGCCGCCATCACGCAGGCGCTGGGGCCGGATGCGCCCGAATCCGTGCAGTTCCGCCTCGACGATGACGACGCTGTTGCCACGAATTTCGTCAGCGGGCTGCGCTGGTTCCTGCGCCATACGCAGAGCCTGCGGCGCAATTGGCGCAGCATGGCCGTGGAATACAGCGGCGGCTTCGCGGTGCGCCTGTCCGCGCAGGGCATCGCCGCGCGCCAGCTGCAGACGGGGTTCTGGGCCTGCGGCCTGGCGGTCTGGTTCCGGCAGGGCGTGCGCAAGACCGTGATGAACTTCGCCCACCACAAGCTGCACCACACGATGCCGACGCTGATCCACCCCAAGCCGCTGATGTACCTGCGCGCCGCGCATGACGACAACGATTCGGCCGCCGGTGACTCCAGCGGCACGCTGTCAGCCATCGACGATGACCAGCGCGCCCTGTTCCGGCACCGCTTCAACGTGGACGAGGACCGGGTGAAAGCCGCGTTTTCCGCGCCAGTCGGATTTCGCGATACAGTGTGAACAACCCGCTGCCCACCACGATCGCCGCGCCCAGCAGGGTCACCGGGTCGGGCCATTCCCCGAACACGACAAGCCCAAGCACCAGCGCCCAGATCAGCCCGGTATACCGGAACGGCGCGATGACGCCGATCTCGCCCACGCGCATCACCATGATCGAGAACAGGTACCCACCGACGACCATCACCCCCGCGCCCACGGTCAGGCCGACGGCCCGCGCGTCCATCGGCGCCCAGTCCGCCCCCAGCCCGGCAAGCCCGAAGAACGCCATGACCGAGACCGAGGTGACGAAGGTGACGAACATGCTCGGCGTGTCTCGCGACAGGCGCCGCGTGGACAGGTCGCGCAGCGTCACGAACCCGACCGCCGCCAGCACGTAGAAGGAATAGGCGGTGAAATCATCGGCCCCCGGCCGCACGATCAGCAGCACGCCAACGAACCCGACCACGATCGCCGTCACCCGGCGCCAGCCCACGGGTTCACGCAGGAAAACGGCGGCGGCCAGCGTGACGGTCAGCGGCAGCGCCTGCAGGATGGCGGTGACATTGGCGATCGGCATGTTGAACAGCGCCGTGAGGAAGAAATACGCCGCGCCGACCTCGCCCACCATGCGCAGGCCGATGATCCCCCATTCCCGCCGCGGCAGCCGCGCCCCGAGCGCGCCCGTGCGCCACGCCAGCAGCCCGACGCACGCCGTGGTCAGAACCCCGCGCAGGACCAGCAGCTGGAACAGCGGAACCTGCCCGGCCAGCAGCTTCATGAAGGTGTCGTTGAGCGTGAACGCCGCCATCGACCCCGTCATGAGCAAGGCCCCCGTCACGTTATCGGATCGCGCCATGATGTCCCGCCTTTCTCCTCCGGAGCGGAGTAAGCCCCGGAAGCGCACGGCCGGCAAGCCGAAAAACCCGCCGCCCCCGGCCGCCCACCCGGCAGATTGATCCGCGCGGGGTTTCATGCCACCGTCAGGACGGACCCGACCCCGCACAGGACACCCGACCGCCATGCAGCAGGCCCCGTCGTGCCCCGACCCAGACACCGCCGCGGCCCGCCCGGGGCCGGAGGGTGCCCGCCCATGACCGATGCGACCGATCCGAAACGCTCCGAACCCCCGTCGGCGCTGGCACGACATCTCGGCTTCGAGCTCACCGCGTGGAACGACGGGTTCGCGCGGGTCGAGCTGCCGCTCGCGCCGCACCTGACGAACCGGCAGGGCCTGCCGCATGGCGGGGTGCACGCCACGATGCTCGACACGGCGATGGGCTTCGCGGGGTGCTATACCGGCGATCCCGACCGCCGGCAGATGGCGCTGACCCTGTCGATGACGGTCAACCACACCGCACAGCCCACCGGTACCCGCCTCATCGCCGAAGCGCGGCACACCGGCGGCGGCCGCAAGACCTATTTCGCCGAGGCCACGGTGACAGATGACCTCGGCACCTGCGTCGCGCGGGGCACGGGCGTGTTTCGCTACCGCGGCACCGCCGGCGGATAGGCCGCGGCCCGCCGGGCTCACATCTCGGCGCCGGCCTTGTGCTCGCCCCACCGCATCACCGCGTTCGCCCCGGCGAAGGTGAACGGCAGCGGCGGCAGGCGCCGGGGCGCGTCCTGCCCCGTGACGGCCTCCAGCAGGGCCGACCTGTGCCCGGCCGCCAGTTCCGCCATCAGCTTGCCGTGCAGCGTGCCCTTGGCCGTGCCCAGCCCGTTCTGGCAGCACGCCGAGTACAGCCCCTCCTCGATCTCGCCCAGCGCCGGCACGCCGTTCCAGCTCAGGCACAGGCGCCCGCCCCAGCGATAGGCCATCTCCACGCCGCAAAGCTGCGGGAAACGCGCGGCGAAGGCGCGGTCATGGTCACGCCCCACCCGCGCGATGCGCCGGTCGCTCACCGTCATCGACGGATCGCAGGTGAACCTGTTGCGCACCACGATCCGGTCACCGCCGGTGCCGCGGACGCGCCGCACGGTGGTGCCCATCGGATCGGCCGGCGTCACGCCCCAGCGCGGCGCACCGCCCAGCGCCGCGCTTTCCGTCCGGCTCAACGCGCGCGTCATCGAGGCATAGGTGAACACGTGCAGCAGCCGGCCCCGGAACTGCCCGAAGCTCTCGGCATGGCCATTGACCGCGAGGATGACCTTGGGCGCCGTCACCGCCCCCCGGGGCGTCCGCGCCACCCAGTCGCCCTGCCGCACAAGCTCGACCACCGGCGACCCCTCGAAAACATGCACCCGGTTCGACCGCAGCCCCCGCGCCACGCCGCGCACGAACATCGCGGGCTGGATCATCGCCGACCCCGGCGTGTAGACGCCGCTGCGGTAGTACTCCGTGCCCGTCAGCGCGCGCATGTCGGCGGCATCCAGCATGTCGCGCGGCTCGCCCATCTCGGCAAGGTGGGCGGCGTAATCGAGGTTGTGCCGGTGCCCCTTTTCCGTCGCCGCCGCGTTCGTCTTGCCGACCCGGGCGAAGGCTTCCTCGCCCAGATCGTACTCGGCGGCCATTTCCGCTGCGAAGTCTATCCCGGCGCGTTTGGCGCGCGTCTGCGCCATGTCGGCCTGTACCGCGCCGCCGTAATCGTCCGACGACAGGTCGTGCGGCAGGTCGATCATGAACCCCGAGTTGCGTCCCGCCGGCCCCGCGCCCACGCGCCCTGCCTCCAGCAGCACGATCCGCGCCGACGGGTCAAGCTGCGCCAGCCGGCGCGTCGCGGCCAGCCCGGCGAACCCCGCGCCGATCACCAGCCAGTCGGCGGTCAGGCGGTCATCCAGCACGTCGGCCGGGCCGGCCGCCTGCAGTATCTCGTTCCACCCGGACGGGCCGGGGTCAACGGGCAGGCGCGTGACTTTCATGGGCAGGCATCCTCAGGTCACCAGCGTGTAGCGGACGGGCAGCCGGTGCGCGCCCGTGTTGCCGCTGTCGGGCAGCCATTCGGGCGCCCCGTCGTATTCCACCGTTGCAAAGGTTTCGCGCAGCGCCCCCAGCGCGGCGGCGATGTCCGTGCGCGCCACGAAATGCCCGATGCAGTGATGCGCGCCCCCGCCGAAGCCGAAATGACGGCGCCGCCGGGCCGTGATGTCAAAGGCGGGGTCGTCGCAGATCTCCGGGTCGCGGGCCGCGGCGTGAACCAGCAGGTGAAGCACCGTTCCCTTGGCGATCACCCGGCCGTTCATCTCCACGTCCTCCACCGCCTCGCGGGTGGCCCACGTGGTGGTCGGGCGGGCGCGGATGAATTCCTCGATGGCCGCCGGGATCAGCCCGGCATCGGCGCGCAGGGCACGCCACTGGGCCGGGTTCTCGATGAAAAGCGACAGGCCCAGCCCGATAAGCGCGCGGGTGGTATCAACGCCCCCGAAGATCGAGATCACGATGGTATTCAGCAGTTCCTCGTGGCTGCAATCGCCGTTGCGGTCGAACGCCGCCACCATCCGCGCCACGTAGCTGCCGTCATCCTCGCCGCGGCGCACCTTGGCGACCAACTGGTCGGCTAGCCGGAACAGCGTTCCGCAGGCGGTGTTGAACCGTGCCTCGTATTTCGGAGCCTCGACGCCCATCGCCAGCCCAAGGTCGGCGGCGTTGTGCGCGACCAGCGGCCATGCCTCGCGCTCCATGCCCAGCAGCGTGGTGATGGCCTGCCCCGCGAACGGCTCGGCGAATGCCGACTGGAATTCGCAGCGATCGGCCCGGCGCAATTCGTCGCACAGGTCGCGCGCGATCCGCCGGAACACGGGGATCAGGCCGCGCACGTAATCCTCGCTCAGCGCGGGCACGGCCAGCGCGCGCATCCGCTGGTGGGCCGCGCCCTCCTGCCCGATCACCGATTGCCGCCAGAAATCGGCGAACGGCCCCTTGATGCCCACGGTGTCCGGCCAGTTGTGGCTGCCCTGCCGGAATCGCCTGTCGCGCAGGATGCGCCCCGCCTCGCGATAGCGCAGCACGGCAAGGCCGTAGGGCGTTTCGGCACACCAATGCGCGTCGCGCGCCGCCAGCACCTCGGCCCCCCGGGTCGAGAAGCCCGGATCCGCCAGATCGAGATATGGAAGCCCGGTTTCCATCAATGCTCCTGGTTCAGCGCGTCGGCCGCCGGGATCTCGCGCTCGCGCCGGGCGATGTAGTCGCGCAGCGCCTCGTCCACGGCCGGGTCCAGCCTGGGCTCCTCGTAGTCTTTCAGCAACCCCCGGGCATGGTTCAATGCGCGCGCATGCGTCTCGATCGCGCCTTCGGCCTGCCATTGCTCGAACGCGTTGTTATCGAACAGGTCGGGCATGAAAAACGCCCGCTGGAAATTGGCCAGCGTGTGCGGATGGCCAAGGTAATGGCCCCCGGGGCCGATATCGGCCACCGCCGCCACGGCCTCGTCGAAATCATCCCAGCGGATACCCTCGGCCATGCGATGGGCCATCGCGCATTGCTCGGCATCCACGACGAACTTGGCCATCGAACAATGCATCCCCGCCTCGTTCCAGCCGGCGGCATGCCACATGTAGTTCGTACCGGCCATCTGCAGGGCCATCAGCGTCGTTGCGCTTTCGTATCCCGATTGCGCGTCCAGCGTCTTGGCCCCGCCCAGGCTGGCCGACGACCGCCACGGCACGCCGTAATGCCGCGCCATCTGCCCGATCATCATGTTCATCAGCGAAATCTCGGGCGTGCCGGCCATCGGCGCGCCGGACTTCATGGAAACCGTGCTCAGGTAGTGCCCGTAGATCGCCGGCGCCCCCTTGCGGATGATCTGCGTGTAGGCCAGCGCGCTCAGCGCCTCGGCATTGAGCTGCGCGACCGTGGGCGCGACGCTGGCCGGCGTGTTCGCCCCGCCCAGCACGAAGGGGCTGCACAGCACCGGCTGGTTGCGCCGGCAGAAGGCGCGCATCGCCCCCAGCATCGTTTCGTCCCACACCAGCGGCGAGTTGCCGTTGCAATTGCCGGTGACGACCGGATGATCCTCCATGAACTCCGCGCCGAACAGGATCGCGCACATCTCCAGCACGTCCTCGGCGTTCCTCGGGCTGGTCGTCATGCCCATGAACGTCTTGTCCGAGTGCTTCATCGAACTGTAGGTGATCCGCAGGTGCCGCTGGCTGATCGGGTGGTCGTAGGGTTCGACGATGTGATGCGCCGAACTGTGCAGCCCCGCGCACATGTGCGCCAGCTTGTGGAAATCCGCGAGATCCGCCAGCGTCGGGTTGCGCCGCACGTCGTCCAGATCGCGCAGGTAGGGCGCCCCGGTCATCGGCACGAACATCGCGTGATCGCGCCCGAAGGGCAGGTTGTTGGCCGGGTTGCGCGCGTGGTAGGTAAAGGTCTCCGGGATCGTCGCGATCAGCTCGCGCACCATTTCCCGGTCGGGGTAGACCGTCTCGCCCACCACCTTGGCGCCGGCGGCGCGCCAGTCCTCCAGCGCGATCTCGTCGCGGAAGACCACGCCCGTATTCTCGAGAATGTGCATCGAGGCCGCATCGACCCGCGCCACCTGCGCCGCGTCCATCGGCTCGGTCAGGGGCAGCCCCCGCTTCAGCGCGGGCAGCATCGTCACGTCCCGCGCCTGCCGCCCCGCCTTGCGCGCGCCGCGGC
>NZ_JBKOTX010000201.1:0-9692 GCF_047086965.1 Roseovarius halophilus (ex Wu et al. 2025)
CGCCCCCACCGCCCAGCGCCGCCGCGATGTCGCGGTAGGCCTGCGCCGCAGGTCCGTCGGGCGCGGCCTGCACCAGCGGGCGGCCCGTGTCGCCGCAATCGACCACATGCGGGTCCAGCGGCACGCTGCCCAGAAAATCGACGCCCAGATCGCGGGCGATGGCCTCGCCACCGCCCTGGTGGAAGATATGGGTGACCGTCCCGCAGGACGGACAGGTAAAGCCGCTCATGTTCTCGATCACGCCGAGGATCGGCACGTTGACCTGTTCCATCATGCGCAGGCCCCGCTGCGCGATCTTGAGGCTGACGTCCTGCGGCGTGCTGACCACCACCGCGCCAGACAGCGGGAAGGCCTGCGCCAGCGTCAGCTGAATGTCGCCCGTCCCCGGCGGCAGATCCAGCAGCAGCACATCCAGTTCGCCCCAGTCCACCTGGCGGACGAACATCTGCAGGTATTTCGTCACCATGGGCCCGCGCAGGATCGCCGGCTTGTCGTCATCGGTCAGCATCGCCATGGAAATCACCTTGACCCCATGCGCGCGGGCCGGGACAACCTTTTCGTCCGGGGTCATGGTGGGCTTGCCCGCCCCGATGCCCAGCATTCGCGGGATCGAGGGGCCGTAGATATCGGCATCCACCACCCCCACGGCCAGCCCGGCCTCGGCCATGGCCACGGCGATATTGGCGGTGACGGTGGATTTGCCCACACCGCCCTTGCCGCTGCTGATGGCGATCATGCGGGGCTCTTTTCTTGTCATCTCAGTCTCCTTCAGGGGGCGTCGCGTCGCCATTTTCTGCGGCAAAACTGGCGCATAGCCTGTCGATCTCGGTCCGGCCCAGGTCGGCGGCCATGCAGGCGCAGTGCGCGCGCCCTCCGGTGTCCGAAAAGTGCCCGCAATCGCGGCAGGACCCGAAGGCGGGCACGTCGCGGTGCAGGGCCAGGGCCGCGGCGACCCTTGTCAGCGTCGCCCGGAAACGGGCCTGTTCGGTGGCCTCCAGCGTGCCGATGACGCCCATCAGGTCACCCAGCGGGTCCTGATCGAGCATGGCCGCGCCGCTGTCGGTCAGATCGAAGCGCACGCTGCGCCTGTCCTGTTCCGACCGGCGGCGGACCAGCAGGCCCCGCCCCTCGAGCGACTTGATGATCTGCGAGGCGGTGCCGCGGGTCGTCGCCTGAAAGCCGGCAAAGCCCGACGGCGTCCGCGTGCTGTTATTGGCGCGGGCAAAGAACCTAAGGCAGGCCCATTGCGCCGGCGTCAGCCGGGCGGCGGTGCCTTCACCGCGGGCCAGCCGGCCCAGGTGGACCAGCAGTTCGGCGATCATCTCCGGGTCGGCGGTGGCAGTCGTCATGAACAAGAGGTAGCGATCCGAAACCAGTTTCTCAAGACCACGCGGTGCAATCGCGGGTCGCCGCCCCATCAGCCCAGCAGGGCCACGAAGCCGGCCAGCCCGAGGGCCAGCCCCGCGCCCAGCGCCAGGAACCGCCGCCGCAACCGCCGATCCAGCCGCGAGGCCCCCTCGGAATAGTCGAACCGTTCATACAGGACCCGCTCCATGGGCAATCCGAGGTCGATCAGCGTGTCGGCGACGGCTGTCACCATCGGGCCGGGGCCGCACATCATCGCCATTGTCTGCTGCGGGTCGAGGTCGCGCAGCATGTCCTGCAGCCGCGCGCGGTCCAGCCGCCCCACCTCGCCCGGCCAGTCCGGCCCCGGGGTCTCGCTCAGCAGCAGGGTCTCGAGGTCGAGGTCCCCGGCGGCCGCCGCAATCTCATCGGCGCAGGCCAGGTTGTCCGGGGTGCCCACCGCATAGGCCAGCCGCACGGGCCGATCATGGCCGCGCGCGCGCAGATCGCGCAAAAGCCCCATGATCGGCGCGACGCCGACACCACCCGCGATCAGCAGCACCGCGTCGTCCGCGTGCCCCTCCAGCGTGAAATGCCCATAGGGCCCGTCCACGCCCATCGGTGTGCCGGGGGCAAGATCGCCGATCCGGTTGGTGAAATCGCCCGCTTCCTTGACAATCAGGCGCAGGCCCGCGCGCCGGGGGCTGTCGGCAATGGAAAAGGGGTGATCGAACAATGGGAAGCGCCGCGCGCCTTCAGTGATCCAGACGAACTGCCCGGCGCGATAGGGCATAGGCGCGGTGCCCGGCGCGGGCTGGATGTCCAGCTCCCACATGCGGTCGGCCCGCCGCGTGACCGAGGCTAGTCGCCAGGGCCGCCGGTGCAGCCGTGCCCAGCGCAACCCGTAGAGCACGGCGAGAATGCCCGCGACCGCGGCCCCCACGCCCCACCAGTAGCCCTGCAACGCCCCCAGGACACTGAAGCGGCCCACGGTGGCGGCATGGTGCAACCCGCCCGCGACGGCCGTGATGGCCAGGACCACATGCGCCCCGCGCCAGGCCTCATAACGCAGCGGCAGGCGCTCGCGCAGGGCCGAGCCCAGCACCAGCAGCGCCAGCGCGCCCAGCGCAATCACGCCGGTGCGATACTGCGGCAGGGTCAGATAGGCGATCAGCCGTTCGAGACCCAGCGCCGGATCGGCCTGCACGGTCGGCACCACATAGGCCAGCGGGTGCAGCAGAAGCGCGCCCAGCACCCACCAGGCGGCGGTCTTGTGAAAGGCCATGACCCGGTCGATCCCCAGCCGCCCGGAAATCAGCTGGAACCGGCCCGAGGTGACGAACTGCACCGCCATGGCGGCCAGCCCGATCAGCCCCAGGCCGGCCGCGGCGATTTCCCATGTCACGGTGGGGGCGACGTCCCGCATCAGGGCGAGGACGAGCGGCACGAGACAGACCACGAGGTAGAGCGCGGCCACCACCCCCACGGGCAGGCGCGGCCCCTGCCCTGCCCCGTCTTGTGGGGGAGCATGCGCTGTCGGCTGACCGCTTTGGTCGGGTGCCCGGTCCGGCTCCGTCACACTGTCCTGCATCTCTGCTCCTGCTGTGGCGCGTTTCCCAATGACTTGCCGCGGGGGTTCGCGCATCCCTGATTTCGGTCACCACGTGGCTCTGCCCCTATGGTAGCATCTTGCCTGAACCACCCAACCAACGATAGCCGACCCAGGAGAGTCCTTCATGATGCCCTTTTCCATGAAAACACTTGCCCTTTCCACGTTCCTTGTGGCGCTTGCACCGCCCCTCGCCGCGCAGGACATGAGCGTGACCGACATCACCGAGGCCTGGCTCATGGGGCCGCATGGCGACCATGATTCGCCCTCTTTCACGCACTGGAACGAGGATGGCGCGGTGCCCGAGGCCTGCGCGGCCTGTCACTCGGAATCCGGCATGCTGGACTGGCTGGGCGCCGATGGCACCGAGGCGGGCGTCGTGGATCACCCCGGCACGATCAACTCGGTGATCGGCTGCGCGTCGTGCCATGTCTCCGAGGCCGAGGCGCTGGACGCGGTGCCCTTCCCCTCGGGCGTGACAGTCTCGGGGCTGGGCGGCAATGCGACCTGCACAATGTGCCATTCCGGGCGCGCCTCGACCGGCAGCGTGACCCAGGCGATCGACGGCATGGACCCCGACACCGTGTCCGAGGACCTGTCCTTCATCAATGTCCATTACGGCGTGGCCGCCGCGGTGATGCACGGCTCCGAGGTCAGCGGCGGATTCGAGTATGACGGCCAGAGCTACGCCGGGCGCTTTGCCCATGTGCCCAGCGCCAACACCTGCGTGGCCTGCCACGAGCCGCACAGCACCGAGGTGGCCACCGATGGCTGTGTCGCCTGCCACCAGGGCGTCGATGATATCACCGCGATCCGCACCCAGCCCGCCGATTTCGACGGCGACGGCGTGACCAGCGGCGGCATCCGCGACGAGATCGAGGGCCTGCACGCCGTCCTGAACGAGGCAATCCGGGCCTATGCCGCCGAGGTCGTCGGAACGCCCATCGGCTACAACAAGGACAATTATCCCTACTTCTTCATCGACGGGAACGCGGACGGCACCATCGACACGGATGAGGCGATCTATCCCAACCAGTACGCAAGCTGGACGCCGCGCCTGCTGATGGCCGCCTACAATTACCAGGTGGTTGCCAAGGATGCCGGAGCCTGGGCCCATAATCCGCGCTACACCCTGCAATTGCTGCACGACAGCGTGGTCAGCCTGTCCGAGCAGATCGAGGTCGAGACCGGCGGCTTGCAGCGGCCCTGAAGACTGGCGGCGCGGCCCGGGAATGGCCCCCGGCCGCGCCGCCGTCGGATCAAAGATCCATGTAGACGTGCTTTTCGGCCTTGCCGCCGGGATGCGTCACGGCGCCCTTGTAGGTCTCGCCGACCATCTGCGCGAATTTCCAGATGGCCCCGCTGGCATAGATCGTCTCGCGCGGGCCAGACCAGTTTTCCTTGCGCCTGGCCAGCGCGTCTTCCGACAGATCCACGCTCAGTTCGCCCTTGATGGCGTCGATGGTGACGACATCGCCGGTCTCGATCAGCGCGATGGGGCCCCCATGGGCCGCCTCGGGGCCGACATGGCCAACGCAGAACCCGCGGGTCGCGCCGGAAAAGCGGCCATCGGTGATCAGCGCGACCTTCTTGCCCATGCCCTGCCCCGAGAGTGCGGCAGTGGTCGCCAGCATCTCGCGCATGCCCGGCCCGCCCGCTGGCCCCTCGTTGCGGATGACGATGACCTCGCCCTCCTGGTATTCACGGGCGCGCACGGCGGCAAAGGCGTCTTCCTCGCACTCAAAGACCCGCGCCGGGCCGGTGAAGACCTGGTTCTCGGCGGCAATCCCGGCGACCTTCACGATGGCGCCCTGCGGGGCGAGGTTGCCCTTGAGGCCCACGACGCCGCCGGTCTCGGTCAGCGGTTTCTCGATCGGGTAGATGACGCGGCCGTCGGCCTCGCGGTCGATGCGGTCCAGTTCCTCGCCGATGCTGTGGCCATTGGCCGTCAGGCAGTCGGTGTGGATCAGTCCGGCCTTGCGCAACTCCTTCATCACCACCGGGATGCCGCCGGCCTCGTAAAGATCCTTGGCGACGTATTGCCCGCCGGGCTTGAGGTCCACGAAATAGGGCGTATCGCGGAAGATCTCGCAAACGTCTTCCAGGTAGAACTCGATCCCCGCCTCGTGGGCAATGGCCGGAAGGTGCAGCCCGGCATTGGTCGACCCGCCCGTGGCGGCCACCACGCGGGCGGCGTTTTCCATGCTCTTGCGGGTCACGACGTCGCGCGCGCGGATGTTCTGTTCCAGCAGGTTCATCACGGCCTTGCCGGAGGCCTCGCCATACTGGTCGCGGGATTCGTAAGGCGCGGGCATGCCGGAGCTGTTCATCAGCGCGAGGCCGATCGCTTCGGAGACACAGGCCATGGTATTGGCGGTGAACTGGCCGCCACAGGCCCCGGAACTGGGACAGGCCACCTTTTCCAGAAGCGCCAGCGCCTTGTCGGACAGCTGATGGTTCTGGTGGCGGCCCACGGCCTCGAACATGTCCTGCACGGTCAGGTCGCGGGTGCGGAAATCCTGCGGAATCTCGTCATCCTGCGGTGCCCGACCCGGCAGGATCGACCCGCCATAGAGGAACACCGAGGGCACATTGAGCCGCACCATGGCCATCATCATCCCCGGCAGGGACTTGTCGCAGCCCGCCAGCCCCACCAGCGCATCATAGCAATGGCCGCGCATGGTCAGTTCCACGGTGTCGGCGATGGCCTCGCGGCTGGCCAGGGAACTGCGCATCCCCTCGTGGCCCATGGCAATGCCGTCGGTGACGGTGATGGTGGTGAACTCGCGCGGGCTGCCGTCGGCCTCTTTCACGCCGGTCTTGACCGATTGCGCCTGGCGCGCCAGCGCGATGTTGCAGGGCGCGGCCTCGTTCCAGCAGGTGGCGACCCCGACCAGCGGCTGGTGGATCTCTTCCTCGGACATGCCCATTGCGTAGTAGTAAGACCGGTGCGGCGCGCGCTGCGGGCCTTCGGTCACGTGGCGGCTGGGCAGTTTGGTCTTGTCGAACTTTGTCATCATGGGCCCTGTTGTCTGGCGCGGCAGTCGGCGCGGATCACTCCTCTGGTAGCGCCAAGCGACGGGTTTGGCAATCGCGCCCCGGTGCCGCTACTGCAGCCGCGCCAGCAGCGCGCGATCGGCCTGCCCGGTGACCGCCAGTCCCTGCGCGGCCTGAAAATCACGGATCGCCGCCATGGTCGCCGGGCCGATGACCCCGTCGATGGGGCCGACCTCGTGACCCCGCGCGGCCAGGGCGCGCTGCAAGTCGATCCTGTCGGCCCGGGTCAAGCCATTGGCATCGGGCGGGAACGCGCCACGCAGCGGCCCGCCCCCGGCCAGCCGGTCGGCCAGATGGCCCACGGTGGCGGCGTAGAAATCGGAGTTGTTGTAGCTTTTGAGCACGTCGAAATTGCCCGTGACGGTAAAGCGCGGCCCGCCCGCCTGCGGGCGGATGGTCCGGCCTGCAAGCGTGCCGGTCCCGGCCTCCTCGCCCCATGCCAGACCGCTGCGCCAGCCGTTGCGGGACAGGTAGCTTGCGGCAGAGGCCAAGGCATCGCCGGGATCGTCGCCCCAGATGTCGCGCCGCCCATCGCCATCGAAATCCACGGCAAAGGCCAGATAGGATGTGGGGATGAACTGCGTGTGCCCCATGGCCCCGGCCCAGCTGCCCCGCAGCCTGTCCGGGGGTGTCTCGCCCGCTTGCAGGATACGCAGGGCGGCTGTCAGCTGATCCTCCCAGAAGGCGCCGCGCCGTCCGGTAAAAGCCAGTGTCGCGGTGGCCGAAACGACCGGAATGCGCCCGCGCTTGTCGCCGAATTCACTTTCCACGCCCCAGATGGCGGCAACGATGTGACGCGAGACGCCGAAGCGGGCCTCGACGGCGGCGAGGGTGTCGCCGTGTCGCCGCAGGGCCGCCCGACCCTTGGCCAGCCGCGCGTCCGAGGTGGCGATCGACAGGTAATCCTCGAAGCTGCGGCGGGTCTGGATCTGGCTGCCGTCGCGGCGCACCACCCCGGGCAGGTAGCCCGCATCGGCCAGCCCGTCTGCCAGTGTGGTGGCCGAAAGGCCCCGGGACGCCGCGCGCGTGCGAAACCCCGCCAGCCAGGCGTCGAATGCCGCGTTGGGTTGCGGGCGCAGATCGGCGGGCAGTCCGGTGTCCCGCTGTGCCGGCACCGGGCCGGTCACGCAGGAGGCCAGGCTTCAGGCGGCGATCAGGCTCAGCACGTGGCGGCGGGTCCGGGTCATTGCGATGACACGCTATGCCGCCCCCGCGCGCCCGGCAATCGACCATTCGCGTCACTGGCTGATCTTTGCCGGGCGTTCGCACAATCGTAACCTCGCGCTGCGAGGGTCGTTGCGGGCGCCCGGCAGCGGGCGCCCGATCTGTCGGTAACCAGTGCGTTGACGAGCATCCGGGTAACGGTGCGGGCCTTGCGCTGCGGGCGCAGGGCCCGTTTTTGCCGGTCGTTGCCCTGTCACTCGTAGCCGGTCATTTCCAGATACCCGGTGCCGTCATGGCTGCCGCTGACCGTCACCGGACCCTCCCAGTAGGGCACGCTGACCCCCATCCAGGCCGCGGGATTGAGGGCAGCGACGGTCACATCCATCCCCCGCGCGGGAAGGGCAAGCCGCCAGCGCGTCGGCACCTGCCGCCCGGCGACTTCGGTCTGCGTCAGCGGCTCGGTCGTGATCGCGCCATCGGGCAGCGCGGTTGTGGTGCCATCCGGCGCGATCCACGTCCCCGAACTGTAGGTCGTCCCGTCCCGCTGGCGCAGTTGAAAGGCCATGAGTTTGTCGCCGGTCTCAAGGGTCAGCGAGAACCAGTCCCAGCCCGTTTGATCGGCCGCAAGCGGCTGCGAGGACCACTCGCGGTCCAGCCAGGCAGAGCCGGTCACAGGCACCTCACCGTCCGGCAAACTCAGAGTGCCCTCGATCCGGTAGAAGGGCTGTGAATAATAGTAGCTCGCCTGCCCCTGGTCCGACTTGACCGAATAGCCCTGCGCGCCGTGGAACACCAGTGGCCCCTCGGCCCGCAGCGCCATGTCATAGGCGAAATCGGGGCCACTGGCGGACAGGTCGAGATCGTCCAGCGACGGCCCCGCCAGCCGCCAATCGTCGATTTTTGCGACGAAGGGGTCGGCCTGCACCCCCGCCTGACCTATGCCGCCCCGGGCAAAGCGCTCGGTGCTGTAGTGATCCTCGGGCGTGGTCACGGCGGCATGGGCGAACCAGACCTGCGGGCTGGACCATCCCGGGCCCGCGCCCGGGGCAAGGGCCGAGCGGAACAAGGTCCATTGCAGCCCGTAAGGCGTGCCCTCCGGCCCTTGCAGGTTGGCGGTCAGATACCACCATTCGATGCGATAGTCCGGATGCGGCCCGTGATCGGCAGGGAAGTTGAAGACCGGCTCCGGGGCGGGCATGGCAAATCCCTCGGCCTCGGTGCCCATGCCCGCAAAGCCCTGGCCAAGCGCGGGTTGGGCCAGCATCGCCAGAAGGGCCAGGATCGCATCACGCCTCATTGGCAAACACCTTGAGCAGCTCCGAGGGGGGTGTGCGCGCCAGCCGCCACGCGGGCCAGAGCGCAGCGAGCAGGGCCGCCAGAAGGGCAAAGCCCCCCAGCGCCGCATAGTCACCGGGGAACAGGAACATCGGCAGGCGCCAACCGAAGGCTTCGACATTGATCACGGCCAGCAGCATCCAGGCCAGCGCCAGCCCCAGCGGCAACGCCACCAGCAGCGTCAGCGCCGCCAGCACCACCGCGCGCAGCAGTTCCAGCCGGCCGAGACTGGCGCGCGTCAGTCCGAGCGCCCAGGCCGGGGCCAGTTGCGGCACCCGCATGGCAGCCAGGGTCAGCAGGCTCATCAGGATGGCAAAGCCCGCCACCGCCAGCGTCAAGACATTCAGTGCCGCCGTCACCGTGAAGGTCCGTTCGAAGACCTGCAGGGAAAAATCCTTGAGGGCTGCCTGGTCGGTGATCTGACCGGGGGCAAGCCCGAAGTCGCCCTCCAAGGCCGCACGCAGGGCGCCGGAATCATCGGTGACCACGCCGAAACGCTCGGGCGCGGCGTCGGGGAAAAGGCGCTGGAACAGCCCCTCGCCGATGATCACCTGCCCGATCGGGTTGCCGTAGTCGCCCATGACCCCGGCGATGGGCAGGGTCAGTCCCGGCGCCAGGGGCAGCGGATCACCAGGCCAAAGATCCGCGCGGCGGGCCAGTTGTTCGTTCACGATCGCCGCTGCGTCCGCCGCGACACGGTCCCAGACGGCGCTGTCAGCGCCCTCCTGCGCGATGAAACGCCAGTTCTCGGCATAGGCCGGGGCGACCCGCGTGCCATAGATTTCCGCCGGCTGGCCCGCGATCCGCGTGTCGACCCACTGGATCGGCAGGACCGCCTCGGCCCGGTCTTGAACGAAATCCTCCAAGGCCGCGCCCTGGGCCCTGTCCTCGGCCGCGACGTAAAGGTCTGCAAAGAGGCGCTGATCGAGAAACCCGGTGAAGGTCATCCGGAAACTCGACACCATGGTCGAGACCCCGATGTTCGCCGCCATCGCCAGCAGCAGCGCCATGAGCGCGAGGCTCAGACCCGGCAACTGCTGGCGCGTGTCGGCGAGGAACCACTGCGTGCGCACGCCCCGCGCGCGCTCCTCGCCAAGCGCCAGAAGCCGGTCGAGCACCAGCGGCAGCGCCAGCGCCGCGCCCAGCAGCAGGCACGCCAGGCTGGCAAAGCCCGCGACAAGCC
>NZ_JBKOTX010000202.1:0-9448 GCF_047086965.1 Roseovarius halophilus (ex Wu et al. 2025)
GCTGCGGCGCAGGTCGACCGGGACGCCGCCGGGCAGGGTCGGCCCGCTGAAGCGCCAGGCGCCCAAGGCCGCGGCCAGCGCGATGACCAGCGGAAAGGGCAGATCGAAGAGAAACAGCGCCAGGAAGGCCAGCACCGCCAGGCCCCGATGCTCCGGGCCCTTCAGCGCCTTGGCCGAGAGCCGCAGGATCGCCTGGATGACGATGACCACCACGGTCGCCTTGACGCCCAAAAACCCGGCCTGCACCAGCGGCAGGTCGGCCAGCGCGCCATAGGCCATGGCCAGCGCCGCGATGACCAGCGCGCCGGGCAGCACGAAGAGCCCGCCCGCGATCAGCCCGCCGGCCACCCCGCGCAGCCGCCAGCCGGCATAGGTGGCCAGCTGCATGGCCTCGGGCCCCGGCAGCAACATGCAAAAGGACAGGGCGCGCAGGTATTGCGCCTCGGTCAACCAGGGGCGGTCCTCGACCAGTTCGCGGTGCATCAGGGCGATCTGCGCCGCCGGGCCGCCGAAGGACAGAAACCCGATGCGCCCGAAAACGCGGATCAGATCGGCCAATGTCACGGTCTGCAAGGCCCTTGCCCCTTCATGGCGACGCCGGGGTGCTGCGCGGCCTCATGGCCGGACCATGAGGCGCTCCAGCCCGTGAAAGTGATAGACATCCGCGTAGCGCGGCGCCTCGGTCAGGGTCAGGTCGGGACAGCGCTCGAAGAGCACCTGCAGCCCCAGCAGCAGTTCCAGGCGGGCCAGCGGCGCGCCCACGCAGAAATGGATGCCGCCGCCGAAACTGGTGGACAGCACGCCGTCGCGCTTCGGGTGGAACCGGGCCGGGGTCTCGAAGGTTTGCGGACAGCGGTTGGCCGCGCCCAGCAGGCATTTGACAGTGTCGCCGCGGCGGAAGTGGTGGCCGAAAAGCGTCACCTCCTCGTAGACCCACCGGTCGAAGATGTGCAGGGGCGGATCGAGGCGCAGGCATTCCTCGACCACGTCTTCATCCACCTTCCGGTGATCCTGTTCCAGCAGTAGTTTGACGGCATTGCCCATGGCATGGACCGTGGCCTCGTGGCCCGCGTTCAACAGCAGGACGCAGGTCGAGATCAACTCGTCGGTGTTAAGCTTTTCGCCGTCTTCCTCGGCGGCGATCAACTGGGTGATCAGGTCCTCGCCCGGGCGGCTGCGGCGCTCTTCGATGTAGCCGCGCAGAAACTCCGAGAATTCGTTGGAAGCGGCCATGGCGCGGGCCTCGACCTGCGCGGTGCGGCCAGCCTGATACATGGCGACCATGGCGCCGGACCAGGCCAGCAACTGGCCGGCCATGGTTTCGGGCACCCCCAGCAGGCGGCAGATGATCACCACCGGGATGCGCTGGCAATAGGCCGGCAGCAGGTCGACCTCGCCGGCCGGGAAATCGTCGATCAGCTGGTGCGCCAGCGCCATGACCTCGTCGCGCATCCCCATGATCCGGCGCGAGGTGAAGGCCCGCAAGACCAGCGACCGCAGCCGGGTATGGCGCGGCGGCTCCAGTTCCAGCATGGAATGGGCCTCGATGTCGTAGAACGGGCGCAACCGGTCCGGGATGGGCGCCGCGTGGCCCTCGGGCGCCTCGCGGCCCAGACGCTTGTCCTTGAGCAGCGCCATGACCGCCTCGTAGGAAGTCGCGCAGACCGCACCGTAGTCCGCCCACCAAAACAGGGGGCCGCCGGCGCGGGCCCGGTCATAGAAGGGGTAGGGATCCTGGACGAAGCCCGGATCGGTGGGGGATTGGTGCAGGCTATCCATGGGGTCAGTCGGCGGATTCCAGCGCGGCGACGATGGGCAGGAAATCATCGGCCTTCATCGAGGCCCCGCCCACAAGCGCCCCGTCCACATCGGCGACGCCAAAGATCTCGGCGGCGTTCGCGGGTTTGACCGACCCGCCGTAGAGGATGCGGATGGCCAGGCCGGTCTCCGTGCCAAAGCGGTCGATCAGCGCGTCGCGCAGGGCGTTGTGCACCGCGCCGATCTCGTCGGCGGTGGGGGTCAGCCCGGTGCCGATGGCCCAGACCGGTTCATAGGCCAGCACCGTATTTGCGCCGGTGCAACCCTCGGGCATCGAGCCGGCCATCTGCCCGCGCAGCACCTGCTGGGTCTCGCCGGCGCGATACTGCGCTTCTGTCTCGCCGATGCAGAGGATGGCGGTCAGCCCCGCGCGCCAGGCGGCCTGCGTCTTGGCGCAGACCTCGGCATCGGTCTCGCCGTGGTCGGCCCGGCGTTCGGAATGGCCGGTGATGACATAGGCGGCCCCGGCATCCGCCAGCATCTCGGCCGAGATGTCGCCGGTATGGGCGCCTTTCTCGGCCGGGTGACAATCCTCGCCGCCCACGGGCCAGCCCAACGCCGCCATGCGGTGCAGCAGGGTGGCGGGGCCGCAGATGGCCGTGTCGACTGTCGGGGCAGGCTTGGCGGCGGCCATCTTTTCCAGCTCGGACAGGTCGGCGGCCAGCCCGTTCATTTTCCAGTTTCCGGCGGCGAGTTTGCGGCGCATGCGTGTCCTCCTGTCGCGGGTGGGCGTTGCGACAAGGGATCACGGCAATCGCCGCGAAATGCAAGGGTCAACCGGCCGTATCGACCCGGAGGCCTACAGGAAGCTGAGCGCCTCGCGGGCCAGCGCGCTGGCCTCCGAGGGGTCCTCCTGCGCGGCGTCGGGCAGGCTCCAGTAGGGCATCGCGCGCGTGCCGCCATCGCCCCGTTTCTGCACCCATCGGGTGCAGCCCTTGGCCTCCAGGTGGTCCTGAAACGCCCCCGCGCCCTTGATCATCAGTCCGTGGTCGGGGTGGAGGATCGCGAAAATCGTGCCGTCGTGATAGACGCACAGCCCGCCCATCATGCGCCGTGTCGTGATCTCTCCGGGCAGGTCCGAAAACAGGTCCGTAACATAGGCGGCCCCGGCCGCCGGGACGCTCATCAGGCGCGGCCCTGTTCCGCCGACAATTCCTCGACATCCTTGAACTTGATGGATTCGCCGCAGCCGCAGGCATCTTCCACGTTGGGGTTGCGGAACTTGAAGCCCGCTTCCAGCAGGCCGACCTCATAGTCGATTTCCGTGCCGAACAGGAACATCTGCGCCATGGGGGCGATCATCACCCGCGCGCCATCCTGTTCGACCACCTCGTCGTTGGGGTCGATCTCCTCGGCGTAGTCCATGGTATATTCCATGCCCGCGCAGCCGCCCTTCTTGACGCCGATGCGCAGGCCCTGGTGGCCGTCCCGATCCATCAACTTGACGATCTGCCCCGTCGCCTTGGGGGTGAGGGTTACGGCTTGCTTGCCGGGAATGCCGAACATAGGACCTCCGATCCGCTTGTCGTTCCAACCTAGTCAGGCTTGGCCATCCTCTCAAGGGGGGCCTTTCTGGTCGCTGTATTAGTGGGACGCCGTGCCGAACCGGTCCCGCAGGATGGCCCGGCCCACGCGGGTGCTACATGAACCCCAGCTCCAGCCGTGCCTCGTCGGTCATCATGTCCATGCCCCAGGGCGGGTCCCAGACCAGTTCGACGTCGGCCATTTGCACGCCGGGCACGCCCGTCACTGCATCATGCACCCAGCCGGGCATCTCGCCGGCGACGGGGCAGCCCGGTGCGGTGAGTGTCATGATGACATGCACCTCGCCCGCCTCGGAGATCTCGATGGTGTAGATCAGGCCAAGATCATAGATGTTGACCGGGATTTCGGGGTCATAGACCGACTGGCAGGCCGCGACGATCTGATCGTAGAGCGGGTGCCCCGTGGTCGAGGGCTTGATCAACGGGGTGCCTTCCAACGGCTGGGTCTGGTCGGTCATGGCGCACGCTCCTTTTCCTGACTCTATATATAGGAAAAGCGCCGCCCCCCGTAAAGGGCGGGCTACGTCCTGGCCGCAGCCTTCTTTGCGGTGCTGCCGCGCGCGGGGGTCGGGCGGACCCGTTCCTCGACGTGATCGAACAGCTTGCCGGCCAGGTCCTTGCGGCTGGCTTTCTCGATGCCTTCCAGCCCGGGCGAGGAATTGACCTCGAGCACCTTGGGCCCGTCCTCGGAGCGCAGCAGGTCGACCCCGGCCATGTCCAGCCCGAAGGCCTTGGCCGCCTTGACCGCGACGCGCCGTTCCGCCGGTGTGATGCGCACCGCAGCCGCCGAGCCGCCCCGGTGCAGGTTCGAGCGGAAATCCTCACCGCCCGATGTGCGCTTCATCGAGGCCACCACCTTGCCGGCAATCACGAAACAGCGGATGTCCTCGCCCGCGGCCTCCTTGACGAACTGCTGGACCAGGAAGTTGGCCTTCAGCCCGCGAAAGGCGTCGATCACGGATTCGGCGGCCTTCTTGGTTTCCGCCAGAACGACGCCCTTGCCTTGCGTGCTTTCCAGCAGCTTGACGATCAGCGGGGCCGAGCCCACCAGCCCGATCAGGTTGCTGGTGTCCTTGGGGCTGGCGGCAAACGCCGTTGTGGGCATGCCGACCTTCTGCCCGGCCAGCACCTGATGCGCGTGCAGCTTGTCGCGGCTGGCCGCGATCCCGGAGCTGCCATTGATGCAATAGGTGCCCAGGTTCTCGAACTGGCGCACGACGGCGGTGCCGTAGGGCGTGATCGATGACCCGATGCGCGGGATCACCGCGTCGTAGCGGGGCAGGCGCTTGCCGTCGTAGTGCACCTCGGGGGCCAGGGCGTTGATCGCCATGTAGCAGCGGGTTGTGTCGATGATCTCGACGGTGTGGCCGCGTTCCTCGCCCTCGTGGACCAGGCGCTTGGTGGAATAGTTGTTGGCCTCGCGGCTGAGCACGGCGATGCGCAGCGCCCGGCGCGGGGCCACCTGCTTGATCCGGCGCGTGGTATAGACCTCGAAGCCGCGCTCGGGGCGCAAGAAACGTTCGGTGGGCTGGACGATCACATCGTCGCGCAGGCCCTGGCGGCCCAGCAGCATCCGGCTGGCCATGGTGGCGCGGTCGGTCAGCGTCACCTCGATGGGCCAGGTCTGGCCCTCGCCCACGTCGACCATGGTCTCGATGACATAGCGCATCTCGATCTCGCCGTTCGACGAGGTCACCTCGCGCCGGTCCACGACCGGGGCCGAACAGGTGATCGAGATGTCGTCGCGCCCGGGGATCGGATGCACGTCGAAACGCACCTTGGGGGCGCGGGCCGAGCCGAAGGTCTCGATTTCGTGGGCGTGCAGCGCCGAGGTGCGCGCGCCGGTGTCGACCTTGGCGCGCAGGGTGGGCAATCCGAGGTTCGGCAGGCCCAGCCATTCCTCCCATCCCAGGCGGATCGGCTCGGGGGGCGTGTCGGTCTCGGACATGAGGTCTCCTTTTCTTTTTGCCTTACATGGGTAACAACGCCGGGCGAAATTGCAAAGGATTGCCCGATGACGCAGAGGTTCGCCTTCGAACTCAAGGCCACGGACGGGGGCGCGCGCAGCGGCGTCATCTCGACCCCGCGTGGTGCGATCCGCACGCCCGCCTTCATGCCCGTTGGGACGGCGGCGACGGTCAAGGCCATGCTGCCCGAAAGCGTGGCCGCCACCGGGGCCGACATCCTTCTGGGCAATACCTACCACCTGATGCTGCGGCCCGGGGCCGAACGCATCGCCCGGCTGGGCGGGCTGCACCAATTCATGAACTGGGACCGGCCGATCCTGACGGATTCGGGGGGCTTTCAGGTCATGTCCCTGGCCGCCCTGCGCAAGCTGACGGAAAAGGGCGTGACCTTCCGCTCGCATATGGACGGATCGCGCCACGAGCTGACGCCGGAACGCTCGATGGAGATCCAGCGGCTGCTGGGCTCGGACATCGTGATGTGTTTCGACGAATGCCCGGCGCTGCCCGCCGCGCCGGCCGAGGTCGCCGCAAGCATGCACCTGTCGATGCGCTGGGCGCAGCGCTCGCGCGAGGCCTTTGGCGACCGGCCCGGGCATGCGCTCTTCGGGATCATGCAGGGCGGGGTCACGCCCGAGTTGCGCGAGGAATCAGCGCAGGCGCTGACAGCCATCGACTTTGACGGTTACGCCATCGGGGGGCTTGCGGTGGGCGAGGGGCAAGAGGCCATGTTCGGCGTGCTGGACTACGCGCCGGGCTTTTTGCCCGCGGACAAGCCGCGCTACCTGATGGGGGTGGGCAAGCCCGATGACATCGTCGGCGCGGTCAAGCGCGGGGTCGACATGATGGATTGCGTGCTGCCCTCGCGCTCGGGCCGGACAGCGCAGGCCTGGACCCGCCGCGGGCAGGTCAACCTCAAGAACGCGCGCCACGCCGACGACCCGCGCCCGCTGGACGAGGACTGCACCTGTCCCGCCTGCCGGGGCTATTCGCGCGCGTACCTGCACCATGTCTTCCGGGCCGGCGAGATGATTTCGGGCATGCTGCTGACCTGGCACAACCTGCACTACTACCAGCAGATCATGGCCGGGATGCGCGATGCCATCGCCGAACAGCGCTTCGCGGCGTGGGAGGCAGAGTTCCACGCGGCGCGCGCCGCGGGCGATATCGAGCGGCTCTAGCGCGTGATCCGCCCCGATCCGCCGCGAAAAGGCGCGGCGGAAAACGCACCGTCCCGCTTGCAGCCGCGGCGCGTGCGGGGCACAACTGTAACATCAATGCGACGCGGTCATGGTTGAAAATGGGGCGCCAAGACCCAACTATTGAGGTCCATGACCGGAGACGGCGGCGTTGCCTAAAACTGGGACCTGCCGTCTTGCCAAGAACTAAGGAAAGAGCATGCAAGAGCCTCTGAGCAATTCCTATCCCATCCTGCCGCTGCGCGACATCGTGGTTTTCCCCCACATGATCGTGCCGCTCTTCGTGGGCCGCGAGAAATCCGTCAAGGCGCTCGAGGCGGTGATGGCTGACGACAAGCAGATCCTGCTGTCGAGCCAGATCGACCCGGGCGTGGACGACCCCGACAGCGACGGCATCTACCGTGTCGGCGTGCTGGCCAATGTGCTGCAACTGCTGAAGCTGCCCGACGGCACCGTCAAGGTGCTGGTCGAGGGCAAGCAGCGCGTGCGCATCACCGAGTTCCTCGAAAACGAGACCTACTTCGAGGCCAGTTGCGAAGACCTGACCGAGATGCCCGGCGACATGACCGCGATCGAGGCGCTCTCGCGCTCGGTCGGGCAGGAGTTCGAGAAATACGCCAAGGTCAAGAAGAACATCCCCGAAGAGGCGCTGGCGGCGGTGGACGAGGCCGACGTGCCCGCCAAGCTGGCCGATCTCGTCGCCGGGCACCTCGGCATCGAGGTGGACCAAAAGCAGGAACTTCTGGAGACCCTGTCGATCAGCGAGCGCCTGGAGAAGGTCTACGGCCTGATGCAGGGTGAGATGTCGGTGCTGCAGGTCGAGAAGAAGATCAAGACCCGCGTCAAGTCCCAGATGGAGAAGACCCAGCGCGAATATTACCTGAATGAGCAGATGAAGGCCATTCAGAAAGAGCTGGGCGACGGCGAGGATGGCGAGGGCGAGATCGCCGAGCTGGAAGAGAAGATCGCCAACACCAAGCTGTCTAAAGAGGCGCGCGAGAAGGCCGAGGCCGAGCTGAAAAAGCTCAAGAACATGTCGCCCATGTCGGCCGAGGCCACGGTGGTGCGCAACTACCTCGACTGGATGCTGTCGATCCCCTGGGGCAAGAACTCCCGCGTCAAGAAGGACCTCGGCCGCGCCGAGAAGATCCTCGATGACGATCACCACGGGCTGGAGAAGGTCAAGGAACGCATTGTCGAACACCTAGCCGTGCAGCAGCGCTCGAAAAAGCTCAAGGGGCCGATCATGTGCCTCGTGGGGCCTCCGGGCGTGGGCAAGACCTCGCTGGGCAAGTCCGTGGCGCGCGCGACGGGGCGCGAGTTCATTCGCATCAGCCTGGGCGGCGTGCGCGATGAATCCGAGATCCGCGGCCACCGCCGGACCTACATCGGCTCGATGCCGGGCAAGATCATCCAGGCCTTGAAGAAGGCCAAGACGACGAACCCGCTGATCCTGCTCGACGAGATCGACAAGATGGGCCAGGATTTCCGCGGCGACCCGGCCTCGGCCATGCTGGAAGTGCTTGATCCGGAACAGAACTCCACCTTCGTGGACCACTACCTGGAGGTCGAATACGACCTGTCCAACGTGATGTTCCTGACCACGTCCAACAGCTACAACATGCCCGAGCCGCTGCTTGACCGGATGGAGGTGATCCCGCTGGCGGGCTACACCGAGGATGAGAAGCGCGAGATCGCCAAGCAGCACCTGCTGGCCAAGCAGATGAAGAACCACGGGCTCAAGGGGGCCGAGTTCTCGCTCGACGACAGCGCCCTGACGGGGATCATCCGCCATTACACCCGCGAGGCCGGCGTGCGGAACATGGAGCGTGAGATCGCCAAGGTCTGCCGCAAGGCGGTGACCCAGCTGATCAAGAAAGAGGTCAGCCGCGTCGAAGTCAGCGCCGAGAACCTCTCGGACTACCTGGGCGTGCGCAAGCACCGCTATGGCCTGGCCGAGGAAGAGGACCAGATCGGTGTCGTCACCGGGCTGGCCTATACCTCCGTGGGCGGCGAGTTGCTCAACATCGAGGCGCTGCGCCTGCCGGGCAAGGGCCGGATGAAGACCACCGGTACCCTGGGCGACGTGATGAAGGAAAGCATCGACGCGGCCAATTCCTATGTCCGTTCGGTCAGCCCGCAGCTGGGCATCAAGCCGCCGCGCTTCGACAAGCTGGACATCCACGTCCACGTCCCCGACGGGGCGACGCCGAAGGACGGCCCCTCGGCCGGCCTGGCCATGGTGACGGCCATCGTGTCGGTCCTGACGGGCATCCCGGTGCGCAAGGACATCGCGATGACCGGCGAGGTCACCCTCCGCGGCAATGCCTCGGCCATCGGCGGATTGAAGGAAAAGCTACTGGCGGCCCTGAGGGGCGGCATCACCACGGTGCTGATCCCCGAGGAAAACCAGAAGGACCTGCCCGAGATCCCCGACAACGTGAAAGAGGGGCTGGAGATCATCCCCGTCAGCCACGTATCGGAGGTGCTCAAGCACGCGCTGGTGCGCCAGCCCGAACCCATCGAGTGGGACCAGGAGGCCGCGGAGGCCGCCGCCGTGGAGGCCGCCCTGCGCAAGGGCGGCGAAGAGGGCAGCGCGACCGTCGCGCATTGATCCCTTGGACGGATCGCAAAGACCAAAGGGCGCCCCGCGGGGCGCCCTTTTTTCGCGCCGGTGTCACGCTTGGCGGCACGATTGGAAAGAATTGCGTGTTTCCCGCTGTGCTGTCCGAGAATTCTGTTAGACTTTGCCAAAAAGGGACAAGATCGGAGCAAATCATGGTGGCCAGCACGTCCGGCCCCGGCCGCAAGACAGCAACCACACCTGGGTTGGGGCACGGTTTCCTGAGACAGTTCATAGCGCTAATTTTCCATCGAAGGAGAATGGACCATGGACGACAAGAACAGCTCGACACCTGGCGCG
>NZ_JBKOTX010000203.1:0-9444 GCF_047086965.1 Roseovarius halophilus (ex Wu et al. 2025)
CGCCCCAGAGGCCCATGCGCGTGCCCTCGCGCGCGCCGCGCCCCTGCCCCGCCAGCGCCATCATCGAGCCGATGGCCGCCACGGCGAACATGCCGTTGAAATACCCCAGCGTGACCACCGCCCCTGTCAGCGCGCCCGAGAGCGCCAGCGGCCCCAGGGCCGAAATCGCGGCCAGGCTGACCGCCGAGCCGAGGCAACCCGCGACGACCCAGTGCCGCAAGGACCCGATGCGCAGGCCCGTTGCGGCGATTCCCACGGTGAGCATCCCAAGGAAGACCCCGCCGTTCTGCGCCCCGCTGAGCGAGGTGGACTGCCCCGGCGTGAAGCCGAAGACCAGCCCGGCATAGGGTTCGAGGATCAGTTCCTGCATGAAATAGGCCGTCATGGACAGAAAGACGAAGATGGTGAAATTGCGCGCTTTGGGTTCACCCCAGACCTCGCGCAGCCCGGCGACGAAACCCTGCGGCTCGGGTTCCGGTTCGGCCGGGGCCACCCGGGCCTCGATGCCCCAAACGGTCAGCGTGGTCAGGACCACGGCCCCCAGGGTCACGATGCCGACGATGCGCAACAACAGTTGCGGCGTGTACGGGTCCAGGAAGGCGCCGACGGTGCCGGCCGTCACGGCGATCCCGGCGATCATCATCAGCCAGGTGATCGTGGCGGCCGCGGCGCGGCGGTGCGGGGCCGTCGCAGTGGCCAGCAGGGCCAGCAGCGAGGTGCCCGAGGCCCCCACCCCGACGCCGATCAGGGCGTAGGCGGCAATGGAAAGCGCCATCCCGGCGGCAAAGCTGCCCTCCAGCAGGACGACACCGTGCGCCGCGCCATAGGCGCCCAGCGCCAGCGCGCCCATGCCGCCGATGATCCAGCGCGTGCGATGCCCGCCGGTGTCGGACAGAAAGCCCCAGTTGGGCCGGGTGATCTGGATCCCGTAATGCAGCGCCACGAGAAACCCCGGCAGCACCGCGGGCAGCGCCAGTTCCACCACCATGAGGCGGTTCAGCGTCGAGGTGGTCAGCACCACCACCGCGCCCAGGGCCATTTGCACCAGCCCGAGACGCACGATCGAAAGCCAGCTCAGGGTCATGATATCCCTTCCATGTTGCGCAGGGCGACGGCGGCGACCATCATGCCGCTGACGTAAGGGCTCACGCCCGTCGCATTGTACCAGGGCGCGCGGCCCTTCGGATCGTTCAGCAGGACACGCATCGCCCAGACCTGTACCGCCACCAGCGCGGCGATGACAAGCGCATGCCAAGGCCGATCCCAGGCCAGCAGCAGCACGATCACCGCCATTTGCGGCAGCGCCATGACCCAGCAGGCCACCCGCGCCGCCCGTTCCGGGCCCAGCGTGACCGGCAGCGAGTTCACACCGGTCTGGCGGTCGCCCTCCAGGGCCTTGAAATCATTGAGTGTCATGATGCCATGCGCCCCAAGCGCATAGAGCAGCGCGACGGTCACGGTGGTCAGCGGCGGCGCCCCCGCCGCCAGTACGGCCGCCCCGGTGAACCAGGGCAGTCCTTCATAGCACAGCCCCACCAGGCCCGGCCCCCAGATGCCCGAGCGCTTGAGCCGGATCGGCTCTGCCGAATAGGCCCAGGCCGCGGCGACGCCGAAGACGGTCGCGCCGAAACCCCAGGGCCCCAGCACCGTGCCCAGCGCCAGCGCAAGCGCAGTGATGAACAGCGCAATCCACAGCCCCCAGCGCCCCGGGATCGCGCCCGAGGGGATGGGGCGGTCCGGTTCGTTGATCGCATCGACATGCCGGTCGCACCAATCGTTGGCCGCCTGGCTCATGCCGCAGACCACCGGCCCGGCCAGGACCATGCCCACCAGCACGGCCACCGGCGCCGTCGCCGGAGCAACCCCCGAGGCAACGACACCGCAGAGATAGGCCCATATCGGCGGGAACCATGTCACCGGCTTGAGCAGGGTCAACACCGCGCGCGGGCGCGGCCAACGCCGGGAGGCATGTAAGGATTCGCTGACACTCATGTGTCAACTAAACTATACAAAGGAGATTCTTGAAAGGGTTTTCTTGTCGCGCCGACGTGGCCGAGCCCCCCGTCGCGGCGCTAGTCGTCCTCGGTGGGCTTGATCAGGCCGTATTTGCGCAGCTTGACGTAGAGGCTCTGCCGCGAAAGGCCCAGCATCTCGGCGGCGGCGACGCGGTTGTTGTCCGTCAGTTGCACGGCCGTCTCGATGCACAGTTTCTCGACCACCTCCGAGGTGGCCGACACCAGTTCCTTGAGCGAGCGCGTGCCGACAAGGTCCATAACGTTCTGCATGGCCTCGTCGCTGACCATGACATTCGCCCTGTCGGTCTCGGGCACCTGTCTGGCCGACACATCGCGGATGATCAGGCCGAATCCAGTTTCTCCACCCTGCTGGCGCAGCCGTGCGACCGAGATGTCGACCTCTGTGCGCGTGCCGAGGGTGCTCTTGAGCTGGGCACCGTAGTGGTGCATCCGGCCCTTCTGGGCGGCGCTTTCAAGCATCAGCTTGAGGTCGACAGACCCACGCATCAGGAAGTCGGCCAGCGACGTGTCCTGGACATCGCGGATCTGCATCGCGTCGGCCATTGTGAGGAAGGCGTCGTTGGCCTCACGTATGTTGCCCTTGGCATCGGCCAGCACGACCGCGTCGGATGTGGCCCCATAAAGGGCGAGCAGCAGATTCGAGAACTCCGGCCCGGCCGACGCCCCCTCGTCCACCACGTCGAGCCGGCATAGCAACACCAGGTCACCTGCCACGCGGAAAAACCTCGGGCGGACATTGAGAACGCGCCCGTTGCGCCGCGACACCGCCTCGACCCCGCGGTCCACGTCGGCGGTGGCGGCCGCGCGCAGGGCCTCCATGAACTCGCCGCGGCGACGGCCGTCAAAGGCCTGCGGAAGGATGTTGCCGGACAAGGTCTCGGCGGTGCTGCCCAGAAGCGCGGCCGCGGCGGAATTGATCTCCTCGATCCGGGCCTTTTCCGGGTCCAGCACGATCAGAGGCGTCTCGGCTTCCTCGAAAACGATTCTGAACAGGGTCTGACCCGCACGCAGCTTTTGCTGGTCAGCCTCGCGGGCAAGTTGTTCGCGCAGCAGGCGTTGCTGGACCTCGGCCAGGGGCTGCATGTCGCGCCCGAACATCAGGATCTGACCATCGCCAACCCTGTGCATGCTGTAGCGCACCGGGAATTCCCATGTGGCGTTGTCCTTGTGGGTCAGTTCCATCGGCCGCGGCGCAACGTCCGGGTCCGCAGTGACCGCCCGAAACCGGGTCGAAAACTTCTCGGCGCTGTCGGGTGTCAGGAAACTGTCGAAACGCCGCCCGACCCAGTGGTCGAGACATCCCAACGAGGGGCTGTCGGGATTGACGCTTATACCCTGCACCTCGCCAGTGTCGTCGAGCATGACCGCCAGGTCAGAGGCCTGCTCGACAATCGCGTCCACGGCACCGAGGGCCGGCAGCCGACCTGCGGTCATCGTTTCGCTTGCTCGGCCCTGCCTGCTCACTCGGTGTCTCCGCCATATCGGGCCTCTCGGCCTCTAGGTGTTCAGCTTGTCCAGCTCGTTCTCTTGAGAGATGGACATCAATCCCGCACGATCAACCGCCTCGCGGACAGTTTTGACGGCGTAGTCCACGCCGGTCAGGCGCTCGACCTTGGCAGGTTCGCTGACCGCGCGCCCACCGATCACCATGGGCGGGCAGTGGTCCAGCCCCGCGCGAATGTAATCGACAAACTCACCGGCTTGTTCAACTGATGTCCACGTCGCCGCCGTAAGACCCACAAGCGAGAACCGGCTCGATGCGATCAGATCGACCAGTTCGTCGCGGGTCAGCCCGATGCCCATGTGCACCCAGAGCCCGTGCCGGCGGAACTGGTCCGCGGCCACGAAGGCCCCCAGCGCGTGGTCCTCGTAGGGCGGGATCACCATCAACACGGACTGGCCCAACGGAATGCTGCGGTCGATCAATCCGATCTCGGCCGGCTCGCCCGCCTCGCGCAACAGCGCCTGCAATCGCGCGGACCCAACCGTGACGTCGACGAAGCTGGCCCTGTCGTTGACCCACATCTCGCCCAGATACCGCGCGACCGCGGGAATGTAGATCTGGTGGACTTCCGAACTGCTCACGCCACTGGCGACAAGCGCCGAAATAGCGGCGCGGTGGCTGGTCTCGCTGTCCGACACCATGGCGGCGGCGAGATGCGCCACCCACTCGTCGCGCGTGCCCGGCTGATCGCTTTGCGATGTCGAGGCGACCGAGCGCAGCGCGGATTCGACCAGATACCGGATCGAGGGCGATTGTTCACTCCGTGGTCCGGCCTCGTTGAAGCCGTCATCGCGGTCCGTGTCATGTGCCATTGAGCCTCCTCCCTTGGCCGCCATGGGGGCCGAGCACCTGACAGCTCGCACCTTCTCACATGGAAGATAATTGGAGTTTGGTGGGGGCGTTTTCAAATGTCAATTTCTATTGACAACATGCCCCCGCAACCCCCCGGCAACCCGTTGGCGCAGGACAAGAAATTCCCGTGCGTCGAACACTGCGCCTGCGCGCACGCCAGGCCTGATAACACATTAAATTTATGGAATAGACCCGGCCGCAGCCCCTGACCTTCTGACAGCCCGGCTGGACAAATCCCCCGACCTGTTGGTGTAAATTATAATTGACACTTTCCCCCTGCGCCGCCTAGCATCAGACCATGTCACACGTTCGGTCAGGGGATCCGATGACGCCTTCGGCGCAGATACCATCAGAGGCCACCGCGCTTTACACGCCCGCGCAACGGGCCCGCCGCGATGCCAGCCCCTGGACGCTGGTGCAAGGTTTCCTTGCACCGCTTCAGTTCCTGGTCTTCCTGGTTTCGCTGGTGCTGGTGCTGCGCTACCTGGCCGCCGGCACCGGCTACGCGGCGGCGACCTGGTCAATCCTCACCAAGACCGGCCTGCTGTACCTGATCATGGTGACCGGCGCGATCTGGGAAAAGGTCGTCTTCGGCCAGTATCTTTTCGCCCCGGCCTTCTTCTGGGAGGATGTCTTCAGCTTTGCCGTCATCGCCCTGCACACGGGCTACGTCTGGGCCCTGTTCACCGGCGCGCTGGCGCCTGTCGCGCTGATGTGGCTGGCGCTGGCCGCCTATGCCGCCTACGTCATCAACGCCGGGCAATTCCTGCTCAAGCTGCGCGCCGCGCGCCTGCAATCCGAGGCCCCGGCATGACCCGTCACAGCCCCCCGCCCCCGGCCATGGGTTGCAGCAATGCCCCGGTCCTCAAGGAACGCGGCCAGCACGAGGTCTTCTGTGGGCTGACGGGAATCATCTGGCTACACCGCAAGATGCAGGACGCCTTCTTCCTCGTGGTGGGCAGCCGCACCTGCGCGCATCTGCTGCAAAGCGCCGCCGGGGTGATGATCTTCGCCGAACCCCGATTCGGCACCGCGATTCTCGAGGAAAGCGACCTGGCCGGCCTCGCCGACGCCCAGGAAGAACTCGAACGCGAGGTCGACCGCCTGCTGGCCCGCCGCAGCGACATCCGGCAACTCTTCCTCGTCGGCTCCTGCCCGTCCGAGGTCATCAAGCTGGACCTCTCGCGCGCCGCCGAACGGCTCAGCGCGCGCCACGCGCCGAAGGTCCGGGTGCTCAACTACTCGGGGTCCGGCATCGAGACCACCTTCACCGAGGGCGAGGACGCCTGCCTGGCCGCCATGGTGCCCGCCCTGCCCGAGACGGATGCCCGCCAGCTGATGATGGTCGGCGCCCTGCCCGACGTGGCCGAGGACCAGGCGCTGGAGCTGCTGGCCCGGATCGGCATCGACGCCGTCACCGTCCTGCCCGCCCGCCACGCCGATGCGCAGGTCGGCGTCGGCCCGAACACCAGTTTTGCCCTGACACAGCCTTTCCTGGGCGGCACCCATTCCGCCCTGGAAAGACGCGGGGCGCGTCACATCCCCGCGCCGTTCCCATTCGGCGAAGAGGGCACCACCGCGTGGCTTCGCGCCGTTGCGCGGGACTTCGGAATCGACCAGGCGCGTGTCGATGCCGTGACAGACGCGCCCCGCGCACGCGCCCGCAAGGCGGTGGCCAAGGCCGCCGAGACACTTGCGGGCAAGAAACTCTTCTTCTTTCCCGACAGCCAGATGGAGATCCCGCTGGCCCGCTTCCTGACCCGCGAGTGCGGGATGCAGGCCGTCGAGGTCGGCACGCCATATATCCACAAGGCGCTGGTCGCCCCCGACCTGGAGCTTCTGGCCGAGGGGCCGGTGATCGCCGAGGGCCAGGATGTCGAAAAGCAGCTCGACCGCTGCCGCGCAGCGCGCCCCGACCTGACAGTCTGCGGGCTGGGGCTGGCCAACCCGCTCGAGGCCGAGGGGATGACCACAAAGTGGGCCATCGAACTGGTCTTCACTCCGGTGCATTTCTACGAACAGGCCGGTGATCTGGCCGCGCTCTTCTCGCGCCCGCTTAACCGGCGCGACCGGCTCAGGCTGGAGGCCGCAGAATGACCCGGCGCATGTTTCTTCTGGCCCGAAATATCCTCGGGGGGTCCGGGGGGCGAAGCGCCCCCGGCGCGTCGTCATGAAGCTCTCGGTCTGGACATATGAAGGCCCGCCGCATGTCGGCGCCCTGCGCGTGGCCACGGCGATGACGGGCCTGCACTACGTGCTGCACGCGCCCCAGGGCGACACCTATGCCGACCTTCTGTTCACCATGATCGAGCGGCGCGACCACCGCCCGCCGGTGACCTACACCACCTTCCAGGCCCGCGACCTGGGCTCCGACACGGCCAACCTTTTCAAGACCGCCTGCGAGGCCGCCTATGAGCGGTTCAAGCCGCAGGCGATGATCGTCGGGGCCTCCTGCACCGCCGAGCTGATCCAGGACGATCCCGGCGGCATGGCCGAGACCATGGGCATGCCCATCCCGATCATCCCGCTGGAGCTGCCCAGCTACCAGCGCAAGGAGAACTTCGGCGCCGAAGAGACCCTGTTCCAGCTGGTCCGGCGCCTGGCACAGCCCATGGCGCGGACCGAAGCGATCACCGCGAACCTTATCGGGCCCACCGCGCTGGGCTTTCGCCACCGCGACGACATCCCCGAGGTCACCGCCCTGCTCGAAAGCATGGGCATCACGGTGAATGTCTGCGCGCCCTACGGGGCCAGCCCCGAAGACCTGACCCGGCTGGGCGCCGCGCATTTCAACGTGCTGATGTATCCCGAAACCGGCGAGGCCGCCTGCCGCTGGATGGAACGGGAACTGGGCCAGCCCTTCACTAGCACTGTGCCCATCGGCGTCGGCGCAACCCGCGATTTCGTGGCCGAAGTGGCCAGGATCACCGGGCTGGAGGCGCGGCTCGATGAAAGCCGCCTGCGGCTGCCCTGGTATTCGGCCTCGGTCGATTCGACCTACCTGACCGGCAAGCGCGTCTTCATCTTCGGCGACGGCACCCATGTCGCCGCCGCCGCGCGGATCGCGCGCGACGAGATGGGCTTCGAGGTGGTGGGCCTTGGCTGCTACAACCGCGAGATGGCCCGCAAGATCCGCGCGCTGGCCAAGGACTTCGGCGTGCCCGCGCTGATCTCGGACGATCATCTGGACGTGGAAGAGGCCATCGCCGAGGCCGCGCCGGAACTGATCCTGGGCACCCAGATGGAGCGCCACACCGGCAAGCGGCTGGGCATTCCCTGCGCCGTGATCTCGGCGCCCGTCCACGTGCAGGACTTTCCCGCCCGCTACAGCCCGCAGATGGGGCTGGAAGGCGCGAATGTCATTTTCGACACCTGGGTGCACCCGCTGGTCATGGGACTGGAAGAACACCTGCTGACCATGTTCCGAGAGGATTTCGAGTTTCACGACGAGGCCGGTCCCAGCCATCACGGCGGTGCTCATACGCCCCGCCCTCTGGCCGACGACGACGGGGGGCCAGCCCCCCGGCCTTCGGCAGCCCCCCGGGATATTTCGGGCCAGAAGACGGACGCGGGCGAGGTGATCTGGCTGAGCGAGGCCGAGCGCGAACTCAGGAAGATCCCCTTCTTCGTGCGCGGCAAGGCCAAGCGCAACACCGAGGCCTTCGCCAATGAGCGCGGCCTGGACGAGATCAGCGTCGACACCCTTTACGAAGCAAAGGCCCATTATGCGCGATGACGTGGCACTGAACACCGGGCCCGCCCCCTACCGCGTGGTGATCCTGACGCTGGATTCGCATGCCGCCGGCCCCTGCGCGCGGGTGGCCGAACGGCTGGCCGAGGATTTCCCGGGGATTGAATTGAGCGTACACGCCGCCGCCGAATGGGGCGAGAGCGACGCGGCCCTGAAAGAGGCCCGCCGCGCCATTGCCACCGGCGATATCGTCATCGCCAACCTGCTGTTCCTGGAAGAACACGTCCAGGCGATCCTGCCGGACCTGCAGGCCCGCCGCGACACCTGCGACGCCATGGCCGGGCTGATCGCCGATGGCCAGATCGTGAAATGCACCCGCATGGGCACGCTGGACATGTCCGCGCCCGAGAGCGGCACCGCCAAGCTGCTCAAGAAGCTGCGCGGCGGTGGCAAGAGCGGCTCCAAGACCGACGACGGCGCGCGCAAGATGAAGATGCTGCGCCGTCTACCACGCATTCTGCGACTGATCCCGGGCAAGGCGCAGGATCTGCGCGCCTGGTTCCTGACCATGCAATACTGGCTGGGCGCCTCGGACGACAACATCGAGGCCATGGTCCGCTTCCTTATCTCGCGCTACAGCCACCGCGACGCCTGGCGCGGCGCCGAGGCCCCGGCCCCGCTGGAATACCCCGAGACCGGGCTGTACCACCCCGACCTGGCCGGGCGGATCACCACCGACCCCGCCGCCCTGCCCACCCCTGCCAATCCGACCGCGACGGTGGGGCTGCTGATGATGCGCTCCTACGTGCTGGCCGGCGACACCGCGCATTACGATGCGGTGATCCGCGCGCTGGAGGGCCAGGGCCTGCGGGTGCTGCCCGCCTATGCCGGGGGCCTGGACGGGCGGCCCGCGATCGAGGCCTTCTTTCGCGACCGCCACGGCGCGACCATCGACACGTTGCTGTCGCTGACCGGCTTCAGCCTGGTGGGCGGCCCCGCCTACAACGACACCGAGGCGGCGGTCGAGACGCTCAAGGCGCTGGATGTGCCCTATGTCGCCGCGCATCCGCTGGAGTTCCAGACGCTGGGCCAATGGGCCGGCTCGGCCGGGGGCCTCGGCCCGATCGAGACGACCATGCTGATCGCGCTGCCGGAACTGGACGGGGCGACCACGCCCACGGTCTTTGCCGGGCGCCACGGGCCGGGGGGCTGTGCGGGCTGCACCCGGGACTGCGCCGCGACCTCGGTGGTCAAGGAAATGGCGCCCTGCCCCGAGCGGGTCGAGGTGCTGGCCGCCCGCGTCGCGCGCCAAAGAAGAACCTGCCCTGGGAGGATCCAGGGATCCGGCTGAGGTTCGACCG
>NZ_JBKOTX010000204.1:0-9434 GCF_047086965.1 Roseovarius halophilus (ex Wu et al. 2025)
GCCGCGCCTTGTCGGCCAGCCCCACGTGATCGAGAAGGGCGTCACGCGGCGCGCGGCTGAGGCCCCGCGCCCTGAAGGCGAAATCGAGGTTCGCCGCGACCGAGCGCCGCAGCAGCACGGGCTTCTGGAAGACCAGCGCCTGCCGCCGGGTGGCGGCGGCGGGGGGCGTGCCGTTCCAGTCGATGCTGCCGGCATCCGGCGGGATCAGCCCGTGGACGAGGCGCAGTATCAGGCTCTTGCCCGCGCCGTTTGCGCCCATGATCATGGTGCAGCCCGTCGGCCCGAGGTCGAGGTCGAGCCCGTCGAGCACGGGCGCATCGCCGAATCCCAGCGAGAGCCCGCGCAGCCGCAACGGCAAAAGCGGCGGCGCCGTGCGGGCCGGCGCGGCGCCGGCGAGGGTGAGGCCGGCGTCAGGCATAGGCCTGCCTCGCGGCGGTCATGCGCAGGCTCTGGACCGCGGCGTTGACGCCAAGCGCGATGACCATCAGCACGAGCCCGAGCGCCAGCGCGAGCGCGAGGTCGCCCTTGGACGTTTCAAGCGCGATCGCGGTGGTCATGACCCTTGTCAGGTGGTCGATGTTGCCGCCGACGATGATCACGGCGCCCACCTCGGCCACTGCGCGCCCGAACCCGGCCAGCGCGACCGTCAGCAGGGCATAGCGCGCGTCCACCAGCAGCGCCTGCACCTTCTGCCGGCGCGACAGGCAGAGCGAGCGGAACTGCTCGGCATACTCGGTATGCAGATCCTCCAGCACTTGCCGGGACAGGGCGGCGACGATGGGCGCGATCAGGATGGTCTGCGCGATGATCATGGCCGTCGGGGTATAGAGCAGCCCGAGAAAGCCCAGCGGCCCGGCACGCGACAGGTGCAGGTAGACCAGCAGCCCCACCACCACCGGCGGCAGGCCCATCAGCGCGTTCATCAGCACCAGCACCGCGCCGCGGCCGCGAAAGCGGCTGATGGCCACCAGCGCGCCCAGCGGCAGGCCGATCACGCAGGCGATCACCGTGGCGCTGAGGCTGACCCGCAGGGACAGGGCCACGATTTCCAGCAGGTCCGCATCGCCCGTCATGACCAGCGACAGGGCCAGCGCCAGAGCATCACCAAAATCGTGCATAATTTACAGTAGTCCCCGATTATGCTGCCATATGCAGCTTAATCGGGAAATCGGGGCGCGATCAACAGCATAATCCGGGCGAAATACGACGGTTTGTGACGGTTCCGGCGACATGCGTGGGCCTGATGCCCGGGAGCACCGTGATTTTCTTTGCGCACGACTGCATGATTTACGGGAATATGCGGGCGGGCCTAGCCGGCGGCAGGGTCCGTCCCGGTGTCGGCCAGCAACTGGCGCAGGCCGGTGCGGTAGTCGGGATAGGCCAGGCGCACGCCGAGGTCGCGCTTGATGCGCGTGTTGTCCACCCGTTTCGATTCGGCATAGAAGCTGCGGGCCATCGGGCTCATCTCCGCGTCGTCGAAGGCCACCTCGGGGGGCAACGGCAGGCCGAGCAGCTGTGCGGCGTAGCCGATCACGTCCTGCGGCGGCGCCGGGTCGTCATCGCAGACATTGTAGGCCGTGCCCGGGTCGGGCCGGGAGATGGACGCGTCGAGCACCTGCGCGATGTCGTCCACGTGGATGCGGCTGAACACCTGCCCGGGCTTGACGATGCGGCGGGCCGTGCCCTTGCGCACCTTCTCGAACGGGCCGCGGCCGGGGCCGTAGATGCCGGCGAGGCGGAAGACATGCAGCGGCAGCTTCGCGATTGCCTGCCATTCGGCCTCGGCCTGCACGCGCAGGCGGCCGCGTTTGGTGCTGGGGGTGAGCGGGGCGGTTTCATCCACCCATGCCCCCTGATGATCGCCGTAGACACCCGTGGTTGACAAGTAGCCCGCCCAGTCGAGCCGGGGGGCGAGCGCCGCGATATCGGCCCGGTGGCGCGCAAGCACCGGGTCGCCGTCCTCGTCCGGGCCGGCGGACACCAGAAGATGCGTGGCGGTGGCGAACGCGTCGGACAGGTCGCCGTCGGGCCACAGAACGGGGATGATGCCCTCGGCCCGCAGGGTGTCGGCCTTTTCCGCGCTGCGTGTCGTGCCGTAGATCGTCCAGCCGCGCGGCAACAGGCGCCGGGCCAGCGCGCGGGCCGAATAGCCGTGTCCGAAGGAAAGGAGTGTCTTGGTCATGCCCCGATACATGGCGCGCGGAGGCCGGATTGGCAACCGCCCGCCGGTCCCGGCGCGTGGGGCTGGTATCCTGGCGGTTTCGGTGTCAGACTGCGCGCGGACATCCCCCGGAGCCGCCATGACCAGAGTCCCGCGCCGTACAGTCCTTGCCCTGATGGGGGCCGCCGCGCTGAGCGGCTGCGGCGGGCGCCGCGAACGTGCCGTTTCGACCCGCGGGGCGGGCGGGGAGCCGCCGCTTTATCCCAACGAGACGCCGGCGTTGCGGCGGCTGATCAACACCTATGCCGATCGGTACCGCGTGCCGCGCGCGCTGGTGCACCGGCTGGCGGTCCGCGAGAGCACGCACCGTCCGTCGGCGCGCAACGGGCCGTATCACGGGCTCTTGCAGATACACCCCACCACGGCGCGCACGATGGGCTTCCGCGGCCCGCCCGCGCGCCTGCTGGATGCCGAGACCAACCTGAAATATGCCGTCAAGTACCTGCGCGGCGCCTACATGGTGGCGGGCGGCGACCCGGACGACGCGATCGGGTGGTACGCGCGGGGGTATTACTACGAGGCCAAGCGGCAGGGGCTGCTGGTGGAAACGGGGCTGCGGCCGGGCTGAGCCCCGCCCGCCCCGGGATGAGCCCCGCCCGCCCTGTGCCCGTTTTCGCCGCGCGGCCCGGCTACGCGGCGTCGCGCCCGGCAACCACGCGGTAGGTGCTCCACGTGGCGCCGCGGTCGGTGTAGCAGCCGCGCAGGTGACGCTCCCCGCTTTCGGCCGAGAACGCCTCGCGGCCATGAACGATGCGGTGATTGTCGAACACGATGCATTCGCCCGCATTCAGCCGGAACCGGCACACGAACCTGTCATCCTGCATCATCCGGATGAACTTGCAGAACGCGGGGTAATAGGCATCGAGCACGTCCTGCGGCAGGTCCATGTCCTCCTGCAGGTGCTGCGAGATCGTCACGCCCGAGACATTGCCGCGCGCGTCAAGCTCGATCACCCGCTGGCGGGCGCGGTAATCCCAGCCGTCGTGGCGGTAGAAGAACGGGATCGAATGCGTGGCCAGCAGGTCGAAGGCTTCCCTGTCCTCGTCCCGCAGCGCCTCGGCCACGGCCGCGCCGTCCAGAAACAGGCTGCGCCCGCCCTCGACGGTATTCGCACGGCAATGCAGGAACTGCACGCCGGGGGCCATTTCCTCGCCCGGCAGGTCGGTGTGCATCTCCAGCGGGCCTGCGGTGAAGGCCAGGTTCGTCGGCTCGATTTCCAGCCGGACCTCGAAATACTCGCCCTCGGCGGTCGGCGTGACCGGGCCGAGGCGATTGACCAGCCGGGTCAGGCTGTCATCACTGTTTTCCATGTCGGTGACCAGCGCGATCCCTTCCTCGATCAGCGCGCGCGCCAGACGGGCGCGGCCCGCCTCGGAGCCTTCGATCTCGGGCTGGGGAATGCGCCGGAAGGCCGCGTCGTGGCCCGCATACCACAGTTTCCGCGGCAGGTCCGCGGGGTCGGGCTTGCCCCCGTTGGCGGCGAATGTTTCCAGCCGGGACAGCGGCAGGCGTGTCACGTGATCCTCGTCCGCCCAGTCGATTTCGAGCGTGTCGCCCGAAAGGCGCGCGTCCGTCGCGGCCGGTGGCGCCGGCAGCGCCGTCACGTCGAACACCCTTTCGCGCGTCTGCGGGTCGATCGTGCTGGGGCAGGCATCGCGCAGCCAGTGGTAGTTGAAATAGGCCGTGCCGAAGGACAGGGGCACGTAAAGCCCCTTGTCCGCAAGCCGGACCTCGGGATGCGACATGTGTCATCTCCTTGTTGTCGAAGTTTTCCTTGGTGGTGGATCAGGCGGCGTAGTCGGAACCTTCGGCGTCGAGTATGGCCATCAGCTCCGCCATGTGCCGGTCGCCCTGTTCGGGGTAGTCCTCCAGCTCGCGCGCGGTCTTCTCGGCGACCTCGTCGGACAGGACGCGCAGCGGCCGGCCTGTCTGAAGCGCGCGGATATAGGTCTCGGCCGCGCGTTCGAAGTAATAGAGCCGGTTGAAGGTGTCGGCGACGGTGTCGCCGATGACCATGACGCCGTGATTGCCCATGATCATCACCTTCTGTTTCGGGTCCGAGAACAGCCCCGCACAGCGTTCGCCCTCGTCCTCGAAGGCCAGCCCGCCGTAGCCGTCGTCGATGACGTAGCGGTTGAAGAAGGTGGCGCAGTTCTGGTCGATCGGCGGCAGCGTGCTGTCGGCCAGCGTGGCCAGCACGGTCGCGTGGATCGAATGCACGTGCATGGCGCAGCGCGCATGGGGACAGTGGCGGTGCAGCCCGCCATGCAGGCCCCACGCGGTGGGATCGGGCGCGCCGGGCCGGTTCAGCGTGTCCGGGTCGCCGGCATCGACCTCGATCAGGTCACTGGCCTTGATGCGGGCGAAATGCATCTGGTTGGGGTTCATCAGGAAGCGCGTGCCGTCGTCATTGATCGACAGGCTGAAATGGTTGGCCACGGCCTCGTGCATGTTCAGCCGGGCCGTCCAGCGGAAGGCGGCGGCAAGCGCGACGCGTTCCTGCCAGTGGTCCATGTTGGGATGCAGGTCGGTGACGGTCATTCGTCGGGTCCTTTCTGGTGTTGCTGCAAGGGGCGCGACGCGACCCAGGCATATCCGTTGTCGCACAGGATGAAGGTTTCGCGCAGGCCGTGCGGCTTGTCGGTCGGTGGCTGCAGGACATGCGCGCCGCGCGCGGCGGCGCGCCGCGCGGCGGTGTCCGGATCGGTGTGAAACAGCCGGAACTCGGCCCCCGCGCCGCGCGGCGGTGTTTCGGGCAGCAGCCCCAGCAGCGGGTTCGCACCATAGGTATGATCCCCGTGAAGCTGAAGCACGTGGCCGTGATAGACGAGGATCGCGAAATCGCGGCTGACGCGGTGGCCCTGCATTTCGAACACCCCGGCAAGGAAATCCACCTGCGCGGGAACGTCCCGCACGAGGATGTTCAGCCCGAACCCCGACTGGGCGGCGCCGAACGCCGCTGGCGTGACGGTTTCGTAGTCCATCGGCGATCCCCTGGCGGGTGGAGTCGGTACGCCGTCAAGGTTGCTAGCGCGCCCGGCCCGTGTCAACGTGATAAGGCGAATTTGCCAGTGCCGGGAACGATCCATGCAACCGACCGATGCGCGCGACGCGATCGTCACGCCAAGCCTGCCCGCCCCCGAGGAGTTCGACGACCCGCGCGCCGCGGTGGACAGGCTGGAGGAGATATACGAGACCGGCGTGCGGTTCCTGTGCGATGCCTTCGCGCGGGCCCTGCATGACGGGGCGCCGGCGGGGCGTTTGCGGGCCTTCTACCCCGAGATCCGCATCACCACGGCGACCTATGCGCAGGTGGACAGCCGGCTGAGCTTCGGCCACATATCCGAACCCGGCACGCATGCGACGACGATCACCCGGCCGCGGCTGTTCCGCAACTATCTTGAACAGCAGCTCGGGCTCCTGATGGCCAATCACGGCGTGCCGGTGCGCATCGCCGCGTCAAGCAGCCCGATCCCCGTGCATTTCGCCGTCGCGAACGAGCCGTTCATGACCGTACCGCAGGAAGGCGCGGCGGAATTCACCCTGCGCGACCATTTCGATGTGCCGGACCTCGCCACCACCAATGACGACATCGTCAACGGCACCCATGAGCCCGGCCCCGACGGCGCCGCGCCGCTGGCGCCCTTCACCGCGCAGCGAGTCGATTACTCCCTCGCGCGGCTGTCCCATTACACCGCGACCGATGCCGAGCATTTCCAGAACCATGTCCTGTTCACCAACTACCAGTTCTACGTGACCGAGTTCGAGGCCGTCGCGCGCCGGATGCTGGCCGACCCGGACAGCGGCTACACGGCCTTCGTGGGCACCGATAATGCCTGCATCACCACGGCGGACGGGGTGATGGAGCTGCCGGCGAAGCTGCCCCAGATGCCGACCTACCACCTCAAGAAGCCCGGCGGGGCGGGGATCACGCTGGTCAATATCGGGGTGGGGCCGTCGAACGCCAAGACGGCGACGGATCACATCGCGGTTCTGCGGCCCCATGCGTGGATCATGGTGGGCCACTGCGCGGGGCTGCGCAATTCGCAGGCGCTTGGCGATTTCGTGCTGGCCCATGCCTATCTGCGCGAGGACGCTGTGCTGGATGCCGACATCCCGGCCTGGGTGCCGATCCCGGCGCTGGCGGAAATCCAGATCGCGCTGGAGCAGGCCGTGGCGGCCGAAACCCGCCTCGAAGGGTATGACCTCAAGCGGGTCATGCGCACCGGCACGGTGGCGAGTTTCGACAACCGGAACTGGGAATTGCGCGAACATGCCGGCCCGGTGAAGCGCCTGTCGCAATCGCGCGCCATCGCGCTGGACATGGAAAGCGCCACCATCGCCGCCAACGGCTTCCGCTTCCGCGTGCCGTATGGCACGCTGCTGTGCGTCAGCGACAAGCCGCTGCACGGCGAACTGAAGCTGCCGGGCATGGCCAGCGACTTCTACAAGACGCAGGTGGCGCGGCACCTGATGATCGGGATTCGCGCGATGGAGACGCTGGCGGGCATGCCGCTGGAGCGGATCCACAGCCGGAAATTGCGGAGTTTCGAGGAAACCGCCTTTCTTTGAGGCAGTGCCTGTCGGGGAAAACAGGCACGAAACACGCGAAAAACGCCCCTTTTCGCCCTCCATTTGTTGTGTTTGATCACAACATGGCGTTAGATTGCCGCCACGAGGCCCAAGACCGGGCAGTTGAAGGAGACCAGAAAATGGCAAAACCCATGACAAAGACTCAGCTCGTCGCGGCCCTGGCCGAGGAAATGGGCAGTGACAAGAAAACCGCCAGCGGCGCCATCGACGCCATGGTGAACGTGATCACCCGCGAAGTGTCCGGCGGCGGCGCCGTGACCCTGCCCGGTGTCGGCAAGATCTACTGCCGCGAACGGCCCGAGCGCATGGTGCGCAACCCCGCCACCGGCGAGCAGATCAAGAAGGACGCCGACAAGGTGGTCAAGATGACCATCGCCAAGGCACTGAAGGACAGCGTCAACGGCTGACGTTGCAATCCCCGCGCGTTTCGGAAAGGGTCGCCCGGCGGGGCGGCCCTTTTCGGTTCGGGAGACACGGCATGGATATTCGCGCGATCGGTATGGGGCTGGCCTTTGCCGTGATGTGGTCGAGCGCCTTCACCTCGGCACGGATCATCGTCGCCGCGGCCCCGCCGCTGACGGCGCTGGGCGTGCGGTTCATGATCTCGGGGCTGCTCGGCGTGCTCATCGCGCGCGCGCTCGGGCAGAGCTGGCGTCTGACACGGGCGCAATGGCGCGCGACGATCGTCTTCGGCATTTGCCAGAACGCGCTCTATCTGGGGCTGAATTTCGTGGCGATGCGCACGGTCGAGGCGTCGCTGGCGGCGATCATCGCCTCGACGATGCCGTTGTTGGTGGGGCTTTCCGGCTGGCTGCTGTTCCGCGACCGGATCGGGACGCTCGGGGTGGCGGGGCTGCTGGCCGGGCTTGCCGGCGTCGTCATCATCATGGGCGCGCGGCTGGAGGCCGGCGTGGACATGTACGGCCTCGGGCTGTGCGTGGTGGGCGTGATCGCGCTGACCTTCGCCACGCTGGCGGTCCGCGGCGCGACGTCGGGCGGCAATTTCCTGATGGTGGTGGGTCTGCAGATGATCGTGGGCAGCCTCGTGCTGGTGCCGGCGGCGCTGAGCCTCGAAACGCTCGAGATCGCGTGGAGCTGGCAGCTGGGGGCGGCTTTCGCCTATACCACGCTGGTGCCGGGGCTGGCGGCGACGCTTGTCTGGTTCCGGCTGGTCAACAGGATCGGCGCCGTCAAGGCGGCCACCTTCCATTTCCTCAACCCGTTCCTCGGCGTGGCGATCGCGGCGGCGATCCTCGGCGAGCACCTCGGGCTGCGCGAGATCCTCGGCGTGGCGGTGATCGCCGCCGGGATCCTCGCCGTGCAACTGTCCAAGCAGCGCCGGCGCGCGTGACGGAGGCGATCACACGCCGATATGGCGCTGCGCGATGTCATCGGTAAGGTCGTCGAAGCCACCGGTCCACACCGTCTCGCCGCGCTGCAGGATCACGGCACGGTCGGCGACCCGTGACAGCTCGGCAAGGGACTTGTCCACCAGCAGGATGGCAAGGCCGGTTTCCCGCTTCAGCCGGGCGATGGCGCGCCAGATTTCCTGCCGGACGATCGGGGCGAGCCCCTCCGTCGCCTCGTCGAGAATGAGCAGGCGGGGATTGGTCATCAGCGCCCGCGCTATGGCCAGCATCTGCTGTTCGCCGCCCGACAGCGTGGCCGCGCCCTGGTCGCGCCGCTCGGCCAGCCGGGGGAAAAGGTCCGTCACGCGCCTGAAATCCCACCGGCCCGGCCGCGCGGCGGCATGCAGGTTCTCATGGACCGTCAGGTTGGGAAAACAGCGCCGCCCCTCGGGCACCAGCCCGATCCCCAGCCGCGCGGCGCGATGCGTCGGCAACCGGGACAGGTCATGCCCGTCAAGGCAAAGCTCCCCGCCGCGCAGCGGCAGCAGGCGGCAGATGGTCTTGACCGTGGTCGACTTGCCCATCCCGTTGCGCCCCATCAGCGCCACGACCTCGCCCTCGGCCACGTCGAGCGTCACGCCGAAGAGCGCCTGCGTGGGGCCGTAGAAGGCGGTCACGTCCCGCAGCGACAGCAGCGTCATGGCGCGGCCTTCGCTTGCCCGCGGCCGCCGCGGTCGGGGGCGCTGCCCCCGTCGCCTGCGGCGACTCCCCCGGGGTATTTCGGCCAAGAAGAAGACCATGGCGCGCCCGGTTTCTTCTCGGGCAAAATACCCCCGCCGGAGGCATCCGGAAATCGCCGCGACCGAGGCGGCCGGGCACGGTGTGGGCGGGGCGGGGTCATGCGTCCTCTCCGAGGTAGGCGGCGCGCACCTCGCGGTTGGCACGGATCTCGGCCACGCTGCCGGTGGCGATGACGCGGCCGTAGACCAGCACGCTCAGCCTGTCGGCCAGCGCGAAGACGGCGTCCATGTCGTGTTCCACCAGCAGGATCGGCGCTTCGTCGCGCAGGCCGTCGAGGAAGCCGGTCATGCGGCGCGATCCCTCGGCCCCCATGCCGGCCATCGGTTCATCCATGACGAAGGCGCGCGGGCGCATGGTGAGCGCCACTGCGACTTCGAGCTGGCGGCGCTGGCCATGACAAGGATCGCGCCCATGGGCAGCAACAGGAACAGCGCCGCCGCTATCAGAACCGCCGCATCCCTGCCCAGCGA
>NZ_JBKOTX010000205.1:0-9420 GCF_047086965.1 Roseovarius halophilus (ex Wu et al. 2025)
GACGCGCCCGCGGCCCGCGCCGCGCGCGACCGGGTTCTGGCGCGGCTTGCCGCTCAGGGCGTGATGACGCGTGAAACGTATCGCGCCGCCCTGACCGACCCCGTACCGACCGAACGCCGGGGTTTTCCGATGCTGGCCGCACATCTGGCCGATCGCGCGACGGGGCAAAGGCCCGGCGTCACGCGCCATCACCTGACGATTGATGGCGACCTGCAACGCGCGCTTGAAAGGCTTGCACGACGCAGCGCGCGCCGCCTGCCGCCCGGCGTATCAGTGGCCATCCAGATCGCCGATCACCGAAACGGCGAGATCCTCGCCTCGGTCGGTTCCGCCGGCTATGCGGCCCGGCCAGCACGGTACGGCTTCGTTGACATGACGCGCGCGCCACGCTCGCCCGGCTCCACGCTGAAGCCGCTCGTCTACGCGATGGCCTTCGACCGGGGTCTGGCGCATCCACAGACCCTGATCCCGGACCGGCCTGTCACCTTCGGCGATTACAGCCCGGAGAACTTTGACGGCGCCTTCCGCGGTGAGTTGCCCGTGGCCGAGGCGCTGCGCCTGTCGCTCAACATTCCCGTCGTCCTTTTGATGAACGAGATCGGCCCGGCCCACCTGATGGACGTGATGCGTCGTGCTGGCGCGCGGCCGGAACTGCCGGGCGACCGGGCGGGGCTGGCCGTGGCGCTTGGCGGGGTGGGCGTGACGCTGTCCGACATGGTGCAGACTTACGCCATGCTGGCCAATGGCGGACAGGCAAGGCCCCTACGTTGGCGGCAAGGGGCCACGACCGCGCCGGCGGTGCAGGTGCTGGGCCGCACCGCCGCCTGGCAGGTGGCCGATATCCTGTCGGGCGTTGCCCCGCCGGCGGGGGCACCGACATGGCGGCTGGCCCACAAGACAGGCACGTCATATGGTCATCGCGATACGTGGGCTGTCGGGTTCGACAGACGGCATGTCGCCGGTGTCTGGGTGGGACGCCCCGACGGTACGCCCGTGCCCGGTGCCTTCGGTGGCGAGATCGCTGCGCCATTGCTGTTCGAGGCGTTCCAGCGCCTCAAGGACAGGGCCGAGCCGCTGCCACCGCCGCCGCCCGACAGCCTGATCGTCCCGACCGCCGAACTACCGCAACCGCTGCGCCGTTTCACCGGACGCGGCAGCGTGTTCAGTACATCCCCGGGCGCCCCCAAGCTGGTGTTTCCGCCGGATGGCGCGCGCCTGCCGATCACAGATGAGCGGTTGACAGTCAAGCTGCGCGACGGTGTGCCACCATTCACTTTCATGGCGAACGGGCGGCCGCTACGCACCGGGATCCATCAACGCGAAGCCAGCTTACCGGTTGACAGCAAGGGGTTTTCCACGATTTCCGTGATCGACGCCAAGGGGCGCGCCGCGCGCGTTTCCATCCGTATCGACTAGCAGGACCGCCAGGGTCACATCCGTTCGAATGCCAGCGCGATGCCCTGTCCGCCGCCGATGCACATTGTCACCAGCGCACGGCTGCCGCCGATGCGCGCCAGTTCGTAAAGGGCCTTGACGGTCAGGATCGCGCCGGTCGCCCCGACCGGGTGGCCGAGCGCGATGGCGCCGCCATTGGGGTTCACCCGGGCCGGGTCGAGGCCCAGCTCCCTGTTCACCGCCAGCGCCTGCGCGGCAAAGGCCTCGTTCGATTCGACGACATCGAAATCATCGCCGGTGAGACCGGTTTTATCCAGCAGCGCACGCACGGCGGGGACGGGGCCGATGCCCATCACCTCGGGGCGCACGCCGGCATGGGCATAGCCCAACAGACGGGCCTTGGGACGCAGGCCCGCGGCCTTGGCCGCGTCGGCCCGCGCCAGCACGACAGCCGCTGCACCGTCATTGATTCCGCTGGCATTTCCGGGGGTTACTGTCCCGTCCTTTTGAAAGGCGGGACGCAGGCCGGCCAGCGAATCGGGCGTTGTCGGCTTGGGGTGTTCATCCGTGTCGAAGGTGACGGTATCACGCTTCACCCGGACCTCCACCGGGACGATCTGGGACGCGAAGCGACCCGCCTCGATCGCGCGCGCGGCGCGGGTCTGGCTTTCCAGCGCAAAGGCGTCCTGATCCTCGCGGCTGATGCGGTGCTCGGCCGCGACGTTTTCGGCGGTGACGCCCATATGCCCCGTGCCGAAAGGGCAGTTCAGCGCGCCCAGCATCATGTCAAGCGTGCGGACATCGCCCATCTTGGCGCCCCACCGCTGGTCGGGAATGACGAAGGGCGCGCGGCTCATGCTTTCCGCCCCGCCCGCAAGGGCCATGTCGGCATCGCCCAGCATGAGGGATTGCACAGCGGAAACAATGGCTTGCGCCCCCGACCCACACAGGCGGTTGACGTTCATCGCCGGGACGCTGTCGGGGATCTCGGCCTCCATCGCCGCGACACGGGACAGGTACATGTCCTTGGGTTCGGTATTGATCACATGTCCGAAAACGACATGGCCGATTTGCCCCGGGGCGACACCGGCCCGGGTCATCGCAGCCTTGGCGGCGCTGGCGCCGAGCGCCGTTGGCGGCGTCGCGGCAAGTGCCCCGCCGAAAGTGCCGATTGCCGTCCGTGCGCCGTCCAGAATGACGATATCGGTCATTGGGTCACCCCTGTCCGTGAAAACATCTCCATTGGTAACAATATTGCGGGCGCCGGGGCAACGGGAACCTGCCGCGGCGTCGTGGCGTCACGATTAACGCGGCGGGACAGCCATTTTACGCCTGTCGACAGCGCGTCGGTATCGCGGCGGCAACCGCACGGTGCCCGGCTGCGGGGCACGCGGCGGGTTAACGGGGCGCCCGCCGCGATCCCGGAACAAGCGGTTCGCGGCCGGTTCCGGTCAGCAGCCAGCACTCCCGCCCGACGAACACCGCCGGGCGCAGGGGCCGGCCCCACCCGGCGCCGCCGTCAAGGTTGACCCGGTTGCCGTGGTGCCGCGGGTACGGCAGGGCGGTGTGGCCATGAACGACGAGCCGGCCGTGATCGCGCCCGTCGGACAGGAAAGGCTCGCGGATCCAGAGGAGATCGTCGGGCGACTGGTCCGACAGCGCGATGCCCGGGCGTATGCCGGCATGAACGAAGACCAGTTCCGGCGTTTCGTGATAGAGGGGCAGGGTTGCCAGAAATCGGCGATGCGATTGGGGCACGGCGCTGCGCACCGCCTGCCAGTTCGGCGACAATTGCGAGGCCGCAACCCCGTAGGAGGCCAATGTCGCCACGCCGCCCATGTTTTCCCCGAGCCATGCCGGCCCCGGCCCCGGCCCCTCCGCGCCGGCATGCGCGGCGTCAAGAAAGTCGAGAAAAATCTGGTCGTGATTGCCGCGCAGAACGGTCCAGTCATGCCCCGCCGCCTGCCCCGCGATCAGCCTGTCGATCACGCCGCGGCTGTCGGGGCCGCGATCGACCAGATCACCAAGGAAGACGATCGTCGCGTCCGCCCCGCCATCCGCTTCGACCGTGGCAAGCGCCGCGTCGAGCGCCTCGCGCTGGCCGTGAATATCGGGGATGACATAAAGGGGCGTGGGCATGACCACATCCTGACAGGGCCCGGATCAGGCGGCGAGCCCCTTGGCACCGATTTCGAGAAACTTCTTGCGCCGATCCTGAACCAGCGCCTCGGGGCTCTTGGCGTCGAGTTCGCTCAGCATCGCCTCGATCGTCCGGCCGACGGCGCCGATCGTCGCGTCACGGTCGCGATGCGCGCCGCCCAGCGGTTCGTCGATGATCCGGTCGGCCACGCCCAGTTTGCGCAGGTCCTGCGCCGTCAGCCGCAGGGCCTCGGCCGCTTCGCGCATTTTCTCGGCGTCCTTCCAGAGGATGGAGGCGCAGCCCTCGGGCGAGATGACCGAGTAAACCGAGTGTTCCAGCATCGCCACGCGATTGGCCGAGGCCAGCGCCACGGCCCCGCCCGAGCCGCCCTCGCCAATGATGACGGAGACCAGCGGCACGCCGATGGACAGGCATTTCTCGGTGGCGCGCGCGATGGCCTCGGACTGGCCGCGCTCCTCGGCGCCCTTGCCGGGATAGGCGCCGGGCGTGTCCACGAGCGTCACGACGGGCAATCCGAACCGATGCGCCATGTCCATGAGGCGGATCGCCTTGCGGTACCCCTCGGGGCGGGCCATGCCGAAATTGCGTTCGATCCGGCTTTTGGTGTCATTTCCCTTTTCGTGCCCGATCACCATGACCGGACGATCGGCAAGCCGTGCCGGCCCGCCCATCACCGCGTGGTCGTCGGCGAAATTCCTGTCGCCGGCCAGCGGCGTGTACTCGGTGAAAAGCGCCTCGACGTAATCACGGCAATGGGGCCGCTCGGGGTGCCGTGCGACCTGGCATTTGCGCCACGGGCTGAGCGCCTTGTAGAGGTCGCGCAGCAGGTCGGCCGCCTTGCGGTCGAGCGCGCCGGCCTCGTCCTCGACATTCATGTCCTCGCTGGTGCGGGCCATGGCGCGCAGTTCTTCGGCCTTGCCTTCGATCTCTGCCAAAGGCTTTTCGAAATCGAGGTAATGTGTCATCGACTGCTCTCCTGCTGCCCGCCCCGTATATGGCGGGCCGCGCGCGGTTTTGCAATCACCCCGCCGGCGGCGGGTCGGCCGGATTCTGGCCCGGGCCGTCCTTTTCAGGATCATACAGGCACACGCGGTCGCGTCCGCCTTCCTTGGCGCGGTAAAGCGCCAGATCCGCGCGGTGAACGGCAAGATCCAGCCGTGCTACCGACGGGACGGGCGCAACCCCGAAACTGGATGTGACGTGCAGCCGCTTGCCATCAAGGATCAGCGGGTTTTCCCGCACGCGCGCGCCGAGGCGCTGTGCCACGGCACGGCCCTGCGCACCGCCGTCAGCCTCGAGCAGGATGACGAATTCCTCGCCGCCGAATCGCGCGATGATATCCTCCGCCCGGCAGTTCCGAGCCAGCGTCGCGGTGAACTGTCTCAGGGCGTCGTCGCCGGCCTTGTGGCCGAACCTGTCGTTCACGTTCTTGAAATGATCGATGTCGGTGACGATCACCACCAGCGGCCGGCCCGCCAGCGCGGTGGCACGTTCGTAGAAACTGACCCGCGTGCAGGCGCCGGTCAGGACGTCATGGTTGACGGAATATTCCAACCGGTTCGTCAGGTCGTGCACATCGCGCATCCGCTGGCCGATGAAGAAGGAGAACGGCGCCATCAGGATCACGGTGACGATGTAACTGGCATGGGCAACGCGATCGTGGAGCTCGGCCGGCAGCAGCAAGTGCTGCAACCCGATATTGCCCATCAGCGCCACCAAGGTGACGATGACCGAGAACAGGCGCACATCGCCCCGTGTTTTCAACCGTATCCGCATCGTTTCATGCCACCCCGTTACCCTCGGCACACTGACGGGCCCGGGTTAAGATCGGGTGCGCCGCAATGGCGGCCCGCCGCACATAAAGCCGTGCTTTTTAGGAGATTTGAATTGGACAGCCGGCGATGTCACCTTCGCGTGAAAGGTGCGGCGGCGGGCTGGCGGCGGGCGGGCACACCGCCTAGGGTCGGCCAGACACGTCCCGAGGAGCCGCCAATGCCGACCGAGCGTTTCACATTCACCGGCCATGCCGGCCACGAGCTTGCCGCGCGCCTCGATCTGCCCGAGGGGCCGCACCTGGCAACCGCGCTGTTTGCCCATTGCTTCACCTGTTCCAAGGACATCCCGGCCATCCGCCGCATCGCCGCGCGGCTGGCGGGCGCGGGCATTGCCGTGCTGCGCTTCGATTTCACCGGGCTGGGGCATTCGCAGGGCGAGTTCGAGAATACCTCCTTCACCTCCAACATCCGCGACCTCGAACTGGCCGCGGCGGCGCTGGCCGATCGCGGCATGGCGCCGGGGCTGCTGATCGGGCATTCGCTGGGCGGCGCGGCCGTGCTCGGCGCGGCGCGGCGGATCGACAGCGCGAAGGCCGTTGTCACGATCGGCGCGCCGTTCGATCCCGGGCATGTCACCCACAATTTCGGCGGCGCGCTGGAAACCATCGACGCGCAGGGCGTGGCCGAGGTCGATCTGGGCGGGCGGCCCGTGCGGATCGGCCGTGATTTCGTCGAGGACGTGAAGGCCGAATCCCTGCGGGACGAGATCGCGGGGCTGCATCGCGCGCTGCTGGTGCTGCACGCGCCGCGCGACGCTGTCGTCGGGATCGAGAACGCGGCCGAGATCTTCGGCGCCGCCAAACACCCCAAGAGCTTCGTCACGCTCGATGATGCCGACCACCTGATCACCCGCCCCGATGATGCGGAATACGCCGCGCATGTCATCGCCGCGTGGGCGGCGCGGTATCTCGAGCTTGCGCCACCGGCCCCGCCGCCCGGCGCGCCCGAGGGCGTGGTGCGTGTCAGCGAGGCCGACACCGACGGCTTCCTGCAGGATATCAACGCGGGTCCCGACCATCACGTGTTGGCGGATGAACCGGCCGCCTATGGCGGCACGGGCCGCGGCATGTCGCCCTACGGCTTCCTGTCGGCCGGGCTGGGCGCCTGCACCTCGATGACGATCCGGATGTACGCGCGGCGCAAGGGCTGGCCGCTGACCCATGTCAGCGTCGACATCTGCCATGACAAGGTCCATGCACAGGATGCCGACAACCGGGACGCTGCCAAGGTCGACAGGTTCATCCGCGTGATCCGGCTGGGTGGCGACCTGACGGCCGACCAGCGCGCGCGCCTGCTGGAGATCGCCGACCGGTGCCCCGTGCACCGCACGCTCGAACGCAGTTCCGTGGTCGAGACGCGCGCGGGCTGAGGCGCGCGCGCCTCAGTCCTTCGTGCGCAAGCGGGAGCGCTGGACGACCCAGATCACGAAGAGCGGCAACAGCACGGTGATCCCCGTCACGACCAGCAGCAGCCAGCCCAGCTCGGAATAATCCGCCGGCACGTTGACCTCGCCCGTCGCCGGGTCGGTGACCTCGCGCGTGACCACGAAGATCTTGTTGAGGTACTTGGTCAGAAGGCTCGATGCCGACAGCGCGAGGTTGGTGAAGGACGCCATGACAGCAAAGAACGTGGCCTTGAGGTCGGGCGGCGCGTTGCGCGCGATCCAGGCCAGCATCGGGATCATCGCGACCTGGCCGAGCGGCGATTCGATGGCGGTGTCGAGGATGGCGATGAACCGCGCGTCGACCACGCCGGCCGTCCGCGGCGCCGTCCATTCGTGCAGCCCGTAATACAGCCCGATATTGGGCAGGAAAAGCAGCCCGGCCGCCAGCGTCAGCAGGATCACGATCCAGACGATCGGCTTGCGCGCCATCAGCGGGCGCAACAGCACCATCCCCGCCAGCGTCAGCATCGAGGTGATGAGCGACAGCACCGACAGGAACTGCTGGTCGAAACCCAGCACGTCGATGTTGAACCACGTCATGCCGTCGCCCGGCCGCGGCACCGCCCGGAAGAAGAAGATGATCAGCGCCGTCCCCACCAGCGCGCGCGCCTGTGCCGGGCTCAGCGCGCCCACGAGTTGCCGCATCAGCAGCGTCACGATCAGGATGGAACCGGCAAAGATGATCTCCTGTCCGTAGGGCAGCTGCCCCAGCCCCACAGCCAGCGTGATCGCCACGAACCCCGCGCCACCGACGAAATACCACGGGTTGGGCGTCGTCTTCTCGTCCGGGCCCTCGAACAGCGCATCGGCCTCGGCCGGGCCCAACCCCGTTTTCAACAGGTTCCGCCGGGCGCGGTATTTCTGCAGTCCCGCCAGCACCACCCCCGATACCGACATCACCGGGATCAGCAGGGCGGTCAGGTAGATGCCGGCATAGATTGCCGCCTTGTCCTCCTCGGCCATCGCCTCGATCCCCGAGAACATGTAGATGTTCAGCGCCGCGACGACCACCGTGCCCGAGATCAGCGCGAAACGGCCCAGCGTCTGCATCGTGGTGTGCATCGCCTTGGCGGTTTCCTCGGGGATGGGCCGGCCGCGATCGTCGACGCGCGGCACCGCCTCCACCGACATGGCGTCGGCCACCGCGTCCTGCAGGACAAGGCCGCACGGCGCCAGCAGGTAGCTGGTCACGTACCATGCCTCGACCGGCATGATCGCCGCCATCACCGCACGGTGCGTGATCACCAGGTACATGATGAAGACGCTCAGCCCCACCAGCCCCGCGCCGAGATAGACCAGAAGCCACTTCCAGCGCCATATGATGTCCACGAGGTGCCCCAGCGGCATCTTCAGCGCCCAGGGGATGCCGGCCCAGAAGGCCAGACCGGCGAGGTAGGCCGCCGACAGGTCGAGGTATTCCTTGACGTAGAACGTCCCGACGATGGCCGTCAGACCCGAAAAGCCGGCGGCGAAATAGACCATCAGCGGCGGCAGGTAGGACCAGCGCATCTGCCGGGCCAGATCGAACACGATCGCATCCACCCAGCCGGGCCGCCCGGTTTCGTCAGCCATGTCTCCGCCTGCCCCGTTTGACCACGCGGCGCAGCCTATCCCGGCGGGGCCGCCGCGATCAACGCCCTGTCTTCTTCTCGGTCCAAATACCCGCGATCCCGCCGGCGCGGCCGGGCGCGACCGGGGCAGCGGGGTGCCCGGCCTCAGGGCTTGGGGTGATCGTCGTATTCGTCCGACAGGATGCGGCGGGCGTCGCCCTCGGGGTCATCGTACTGGTTCGAGCGGACCGTGTAGATGAAGAAGACAAGGCCAAGCCCCCCGAGGATCAGCGAGATGGGGATGAGATACGCCAGAATGTTCATGCCCGCCCTTTCAGCCTGAGCGCGTTCAGCGATACCGTAATCGAACTTGCCGACATGGCCAAGGCCGCGATCAGCGGCGTGGCCAGCCCCGCCACCGCGAGCGGGACCGCGACGATGTTGTAGAGGGTCGCGATACGGAAGTTTTCGCGGATCCGCCGCGTCGCCGCCCGGGCCGTGCCGCAGGCGGACGCGATGGGCGACAGGTCCCCGCCCAGCAGGACGATATCCGAGGCGACCCGCGCCGCGTCCAGCGCCGAGGCCGGCGAGATCGAGACATGCGCCGCCGCCAGCGCCGCCGTGTCGTTGAGCCCGTCGCCCACCATCAGCACGGTGCGCCCCTCGCGGGCCATTGCCTGGATACGGGTGGCCTTGTCGGCCGGCAGTGCCTCGGCCATCCATTGCGTGATCCCCAGGCGACGGGCCAGCGCCTCGACCGCCGGGGTGGTGTCGCCTGACATCAGGTAGACGGACTTGCCGCTGTCCACGAGGGCCTGCACGGCCGCCTCGGCCCCGTCGCGCAGGCGGTCGGCAAAGGTGAAGGCCACCGGCGCCGCATCGCCGCGCTGCAGGTAGCTCGCGGTTTCGGCCCCCGGCTCGGCCCCGGTCCAGCTTGCGCGGCCCAGCCGCACCTCCTGGCCCTCGAAGACCCCCTTCGTGCCGTGGCCCGGCACCTCGGTCACGTCGGTCACGGGGGCGGCGGCGAAACCGGCC
>NZ_JBKOTX010000206.1:0-9419 GCF_047086965.1 Roseovarius halophilus (ex Wu et al. 2025)
GGGCCAAATCGTCGAGCAGAACGAGCCGGAAGAATTCTTCAACAATCCCAAGAGCGACCGGACGAAGCTGTTCCTCAGCCAGAAAGAGGTCTCGGACCGGACCCGCCACGGCAAGGCGGTCAACCTTGACCCTGCCCTGCTCATTCTAGATACCCTGTTCAGGATCGAGCAGACGGCCCAGAGCACCGTCGCCAATGCCACCACAGCCTGACAGGGTGCCATGACCCAAGCGCGACTCGTTGATAGCCATTGCCACCTGGATTTTCCCGACTTCGAGGGAGAATTGCCGGATGTGATCGCCCGGGCGCAGGCCGCGGGCGTGGCCCGCATGGTGACCATCTGCACCCGCCTGCGCAACGAGCCGCAGGTGCGCGCCATCGCCGAGGCCCACGACCCGGTCTTCTATGCCGCCGGAACCCATCCGATGAGCGCCGCAGAGGAACCGCTGACCAGCGTGGACGACCTGGTCGCGCTGGCGCGGCACCCGAAATTCGTCGGCATCGGTGAAACCGGGCTGGATTACCACTACACCGCCGAAAGCGCCGAGGTGCAGCGCACATCCCTGCGCCTGCACATTGACGCCGCGCGCGAGACGGGCCTGCCCCTGATCATTCATGCCCGCGATGCCGATGACGACATGGCCGCGATCCTGCGCGAGGGGTTTGACAACGGCCCCTATCCTTGCGTCATGCACTGCTATTCCTCGGGGTCGGATCTGGCGAAAGCCGCACTCGACATGGGCTTTTACCTGTCCATGTCCGGGATCGCGACCTTCCCCAAATCGCAGCAGGTGCGCGACATCTTCGCCGCCGCCCCGGTGGACCGGGTCCTGGTTGAAACCGACAGCCCCTACCTGGCCCCACCGCCGCACCGGGGCAAGCGCAACGAACCGGCCTATACCGCCCACACCGCCAGGGTTGGCGCCGAGGTCTTCGGCATGGACGAGGCCGATTTCGCCCGCCAGACGACCGAGAACTTCCACCGCCTCTTCTGGAAAGCGGCACAGTGGCAGGCGGCCGCCTGATGGGCGAGATCACCCTGCGCATACTGGGCTGCGGGTCCTCGGGCGGCGTGCCGCGCCTGGGCGGACATTGGGGCGATTGCGACCCCGACGATCCGCGCAATCGCCGCACGCGTTGTTCCCTTCTGGTCACGCGGGACGGCCCCGAGGGCACGACTCGCGTTCTCATCGACAGCTCGCCGGACCTGCGCCACCAGCTGCTCGAGGCTGGCGTCGGCGAACTGGACGCCGTCCTTTATACCCATTCGCACGCCGATCACGTCCACGGGCTGGACGACCTGCGCATGATCGTCTTCAACATGCGCCGCCAACTGGATGTCTGGGCCGACGGCGACACCGGGCAGCAGCTTCTGTCGCGCTTCGGCTACGCCTTCGTGCAGCCCGAGGGATCGCCCTATCCACCGATCTGCAACCTGCACACCATCGACGGCGATGTCACCATCGAGGGCGCTGGCGGGCCGATCACCTTTACCCCCTTCGCAGTGGAGCATGGCGCGATCGAGGCGCTGGGATTCCGCATCGGCGACGCGGCCTACCTGCCCGACGTGGCGCATATTCCCGACGCGGCCTGGCCCGTGCTGCAAGGTCTTGAGCTTTGGATTCTCGATGCGCTGCGGCGCGATCCGCACCCGACGCATGCCCACCTGGCGAAGAGCCTGGAGTGGATCGAACGCGCGGCCCCTGAGCGCGCGGTGCTCACCAACATGCACATCGACCTGGACTGGGAGACGGTGGCGGCCGAGACGCCAGCCAATGTCACCCCGGCCCATGACGGGATGACCCTGTCCATACGGGCCTGACGGCCATGGGCGCGCTTGCCTCGGTCATCCTGCCGGTATTCCTTGTCGTGGGGGTCGGCTATTTCGCCCGCTGGCGACGGATCATCGGCGACGCGGGCATCGACGGGCTGATGAATTTCGCCCAGGGCATCGCCATCCCGATGCTGCTGTTCCGCGCGATTTCGACGCTGGACCTGGGCCAGCATTTCAACTGGCCGCTGCTGCTGGCCTTCTATGCCGGGGCCATCACCGGTTTCGCCCTGGGGCTGGGCGCAGCGCGGCTGATCTTTCACCGCAGCTGGCCCGAGGCCATCGCCATCGGTTTCGCCGGCATGTTCTCGAACTCGGTCCTGCTGGGCCTGCCGATCACGGAACTGGCCTATGGCCCGGCGGCCATGACGACCAATTACGCCATCATCGCGATCCATTCGCCGTTCTGCTATGCGGTGGGCATCATCGCGATGGAACTGGCGCGGGCGGGCGGCACGCCGGCGCGGGCGCTGCCGGTCAAGATCCTCAAGGCAGTCTTTTCCAACACGCTGGTGATGGGAATCACGCTGGGCTTCATCGTCAACCTGGGCGGCATTGCCCTGCCCGGTGTGCTGACGGATGCCCTGGACCTGATCGTGCGCGCCGGCATTCCCGTGGCGCTGTTCGGGCTGGGCGGTGTGCTGTTCCACTACCGACCCGCAGGCGACATGCGGGCCATCCTCTTCGTCTGCGCGGTCTCGCTGATCATGCACCCGGCGGTCACCTGGGGGCTGGGCCAGGCCCTGGGCCTGTCCACCGAGGCGCTGCGCTCGGCTGTGGTGACCGGGGCCATGGCACCGGGGGTCAACGCCTATCTCTTTGCCAACATGTACGGCGTGGCCAAACGTGTCGCGGCCTCGGCAGTGCTGATCGGCACGGGGCTGACGATCCTGACAGCGACCTTCTGGCTGTCCATCCTGCCCTGACCGAAAAAAGGCCGCCCGGCAGGGCGGCCTTTTGCGAGTGTCTTGGCCGAGCCTCAGCCCGGGCTCATGCCCCGCAGCCGCTCGGACCGGCGGCGCAGCAGCTCTACCGTGGTCAACAGGCAGATCGAGATCGACACCAGAATCGTCGCCGCCGCCAGAATGGTCGGGCTGATCTGTTCGCGCAGGCCGGTGAACATCTGCCACGGCAGGGTCTGCTGCTGGGCCGATCCCACGAAGAGCACCACGACAACCTCGTCGAACGAGGTGATGAAAGCGAAAAGCCCGCCCGAGATGACCCCTGGCAGGATCAAGGGCATCTGCACCCGGAAGAACGTGGTCACGGGGTTGGCACCCATGTTGGCCGCGGCCCGCGTCAGAGACCTGTCGAACCCCACGAGCGTGGCCGTCACCGTGATGATCACGAAAGGCACGCCCAATGCAGCGTGGGCCAGGATCACCTTGAGGTACCCGACGAAATTCTGGTTCAGACCGAGGTTGGACTGAAGCCAGTTCCCCAGCGGCGCATAGAAAAAGAACATGCCCGTTGCCGAGATGATGAGCGGCACGATCATCGGCGAGATCATGATCGCCATGATCGCCTGACGCCCGGGCACATGGGTCTGTGAAAGGCCGATGGCCGCCAGCGTTCCCAGGCTGACCGAGATCAAGGTGGCGAAAGGCGCGATGATGAGCGAGTTCTTGAGCGGTGTCATCCACTCGGCCCCCGAAACGCCCCACATCTTGCCGACCACGACGCCGATCAGCGTGCCGATGATGGCGAAAACGACGATCTTGCGAATGCCGCGCTCGGCATTGGGCAGAAGCTGCACCAGCCCGCCCAGCACCGCGCCGATGACAACACCGTAGAGGATACCCTGCACCGGGTGGCCCCCGCCGCTGAAGAATTCCCGGTAGTGCCGGAGGCTGTAGCCCTCGGCCTGGAAGGTCAGCATTTCCGGCGTGAAGGTAAAGAAGTTCTCGGCGTTGAAGCTCAGCCACATGACCGGGATCAGCGGCGCGATCAGGAAGAAGAAAACGAAGGCGCAGATGAACAGGAACACATTGTGCCAGAGCGTCTGCCCGGCGGTGTAATAGATCGGCACCCCAGCGCGGTATTGTCCCGAGCCGATCCAGGTGCCGAACCAGCCCATCGACAGGCCCACAACCAGGCCGCCGACAAGGCCGCCGATCCCGCCCGCGATCAGGCCGACAAGGCCGAAGAGCGCACAGGTGCCCCAAACCTTCTGCCAGAGCCGGACCTGAACGATCTGGGCCAGTATACCGGCCAGCACGGCGCCGATCACGGCGCCGGCCAAGAAGCCCAGCCAGGGCTGGCCGAAGATATTGCCGGTGATGAAACCAAAGCAGGCGCCCAGCACCGCCATCACGGGCATGGTGAAGGTCAACAGCGGCGGGCGTTCCACGTTCACGGTCAAAGTGCTCATGGTCTCAGCCCCCCAGTTTCACGTTGTCGATGCCCACGATCCGATCGTAGAGCCAGTAGAGCGCCAGCACCACCACCAGCAGGATCGAGCCAAGCGCGGCCGCAAGGCCCCAGTTGAGCGAACTGGAGATGTGGTAGGCGATCCGGTTCGAGATGAAGACACCGCTTGTGCCGCCGACGATCTCGGGCGTGATGTAGTAGCCGATCGACAGGATGAAGACGAGGATCGAGCCCGCCCCGATGCCCGGCACCGATTGCGGGAAGTAGACCCGCCAGAAGGCCACGAAGTTGGTCGCCCCCAGGGACTTGGCCGCCCGCAGATAGGACGGGTCGATGGTCTTCATCACCGAGTAGAGCGGCAGGATCATGAAGGGCAGCAGGATATGCGTCATCGCGATGATCGTACCGGTCTGGTTGTTCATCAGGATCAATCGGTTGGCATCGTCCACGAAGCCTAGCCAGACGAGGATTTCGTTGATGACCCCCTGTTGCTGCAACAGCACTTTCCAGGCCGAGGTTCGCACCAGCAGCGAGGTCCAGAACGGCAAGAGCACCAGAATCATCAGGACGTTGGCCGTGCGCAGCGGCAGGTTGGCCAGCAGCCAGGCCACCGGGTAGCCTAGCAGGATGCAGGACCCGGTGATGACCAGCGACATGAACAGCGTCCGGTTGAAAAGCGTGACGTAGATCTGGCGGTTGTCGGGCTGTGCCTCGATCCCGTCAGCCCCGAGCTGCATGTCGATGGCGGTCAGGAAATAGCCCGGTGTATAGTTGGGCGAGTAGACGGAAATCGTCCCCCAGACCTCGGGATCGAGCCAGTCCTCGTCCAGCTCGCCGAAGGCGGCGCGAAAGGTCGTCTCGGGCAACTGGTCGAGATTGGAAACCACCGCTTGAAGCTGCGCGGCGCCGGGGCCGTCGTAATCGGCGATGGCGGCGACAGTCTCGGGGTTGCGCAGGTCCATGCCCAGGGCGCCGTAGACCGCTTCCCAGGGCTCTTCTTCAGCGACGACATCCTCGTCATCCAGGGCCGTCCAGATGGCGAAGTCGGTATAGGCGGTGGTCGTCCAGGGCAGCAGGTCGATCATGGCTTGCGACGGCACGAAACCCACGTCGCCCGGCATCGGGTCACCAACCTGCGCCTCCCACATGTCGCGGCGTTCCTCGAGCAGGCCCGTGCCGCCCGCGCCGTTCATCATGTCGTACCAGAAATCTGCTTCCTCGAAGACCGGGTCGATCTCTTCCAGCGGGTCCTGAAAGGCCTCGCCGATGTCGTCGACGCTGCGGCCCGAGCTGCGGAACAGCGACGACAGACCGGTCTGTTCGTAATTCAGGCGCGAGCCGAGCTTGGTATGTTCCTTGGCCTCGGAGGCGTTGAACAGGTCGATGAAGAGGTGCTGGAACACCAGTTCGTCGGGGGCCTCGCCACTGTCAATGTCCCAGTCCTGAACCGCCGCGACGGTGCCGGGCAAGGTGTCCGACACGATCTGGTTCTCGACCGAGCGGAACAGCATCGACAGGATCGGGATGATGAAGGTCAGCACCACGAAGAGCAACAAGGGCGCGATCAGCGCAAGGGCGCGCAGCTTTTCTCGCCGCAGGGCCTTGGCAAGGCTCTGCTTGAGCGGCGAGCCGTCGGCGGCCAGCACCGGGCCGGTATCTGTGCTATCACTCATCGTTTCCCCGTCGATCTGCCGGTTGTCCGGTCTGTCTTGTTAAAGGTCCAAACGAATTGGAGGTGGAGGGGCCGGATCACCGGCCCCTCCGAAAGCCAAGCCCTTACTGGGCCAGCCAGGACTGGAACTTCGCGTCGATGTCGTCGCGATAGTCAGCCCAGAAGCCGTAGTTGAACACGAAGACATTCTCGCTGTTTTCCGGGGCCGTCGGCATATGGGGGCCCATCGGAATGCCCAGTTCGGCATGGTCGCCGACCAGCGGCGCCGAGGAGTCACGGGCCGGACCGTAGGAGATGTAGGCCGCCTGGTCCGCCAGACGCTGGGTGTCGGTCGCGAAGTAGAGGAAGTCCTCGACGCGGGCCAGACGCTCGTCGGACAGGCCGGTCGGGATGATCCAGCCGTCAAGGTCGAAGACCTGCGCGTCCCACATCATGCCGATGGGCTGGTCCTGCTCCTCGATCGCCGAGAAGAGACGCCCGTTGTAGGTCGAGCCCATGAAGACCTCGCCGTCGGCCAGAAGCTGCGGCGTGTCGGCGCCGGCGGACCACCAGATCACGTCGTCCTTGATGGTATCGAGCTTGTCGAGCGCGCGATCCTGGCCTTCGTTGGTGGCAAGCACATCGTAGATCTCGTCCTTGGGAACGCCGTCGCAGATCAGCGCCCATTCCATGGTGTTGATGGGGCGCGATTCCAGCGAGCGCTTGCCCGGATAGGTCTCCAGGTCGAACACGTCGCAGATGTCATCCGGCGCGTCGACGCCCTCGGGCACCATGTCGGTGCGATAGCCGAAGGTGATCGAATAAACGATCTGCGGGATGAAGCAGTCACTGACGATCAGGTCGCCGAAGTCGTCACTGGCATCGGTGCCGTCCGGCGCGGGCGCCAGCAGTTCGTCATGGTCCACTTCCATCGCCAGGCCTTCGTCGCACAGGCGCAGCGCGTCAGCGGCGACCACGTCGACCAGGTCCCAGGTGATGTTGTCGGCCTCGTTCATGGCGCGCAGCTTGGCCACGGCCTCGTTCGAGCTTTCGTCCCAGGTGATCGAAACCTCGGGGTTCCGCTCCATGTAGGGCTTGGCGTAGGCCTCGATCTGCGAGTTCTGATAGGCACCACCCCAGCTGACCAGCGTCATGTCGTCGACCATATGCGCCTCGGCGCCGGCCATGGAGCCGGCGGCACAAAGTGCGGTCGTCGCGGTTAGGGTCTTGAGAAGTCTCATTTCATACTCCCGTATGTCTCCCGGTTCATTGATGTCATGCGAACGGCAACCGGGTTTGGGCCGTTGCGCGCGCGTCATGCCTGTGCGACCTCAGGGGTCGAGGGCACGACAATCCTCTGCCAGCCAACCGATCTTGATCTTCTGGCCCGGCTCGAGGCGTTGCTGGTCGGGGGCGTTGCGGGTCTTGATGATGAAATCATCCTGACCTGCCACCCGCAGCCGTGTACGGAAGATGTCACCCATGTAGATGAACTCCAGCACCTCGGCATCCAGGGTATGCGCGCCTTCCTGCAGGCGCGACTGGTCGATCTCGACCCGCTCGGGCCGGATCGACACAAGCGTCCGGTCCCCGACCTTGTCGACGTTGACGGGATTGGCGTCGATGACCTCGCCGTCGTCAAGCTCCACGATGCAGGTCTCGCCCTTGAGCTCCTTGATCGTGCCTTCAAGCGTGTTGTTTTCGCCGATAAACTGCGCCACGAAGCTGTTTTCGGGGCTTTCGTAGAGCGTGTCCGGGGCGGCCAGCTGCTGGATCTTGCCGTCGTCGAAGACGGCGACACGGTCCGACATGGTCAGCGCCTCGGTCTGGTCGTGGGTCACGTAGACGGTGGTGATCCCGAGATTGTGCGCCAGATGGGTGATCTCGAACTGCATCTTCTCGCGCAGCTGCTTGTCGAGCGCGCCGAGGGGTTCATCCATCAGCACCAGCTCGGGTTCGAAGACCAGCGCGCGGGCGAGGGCGACCCGCTGCTGCTGGCCACCGGAAAGCTGGGCCGGACGGCGGCCGCCGAAATCGCCCATCTCGACCATGTCGAGGGCGCGCTTGATCTTTTCCTCGCGGTCGGACTTGCCGATGCCGCGCACTTCCAGCGGGAACGACAGGTTCTCTGCAATGGTCATGTGCGGGAACAGCGCGTAGTTCTGAAAGACCATGCCGATCCCGCGCTTGTGGGGCGGAATGTCGTTGATCGACTGACCGCCCAGCCGGATGTCGCCATGCGTCGCGGTCTCGAACCCGGCCAGCATCATCAGGCAGGTGGTCTTGCCCGAGCCGGACGGCCCGAGCATCGTCAGGAATTCGCCGCGCGGCATGTCGAGGTTGAGGTCTTTGACGACGAGCGTTTCGCCATCGTAGCTCTTTTGCACGCGTTCAAACTCGACGAACGCGTCGTTCGATGCACCATCGGCCAAGCCGTGTCTCCCTGTTATCTGGCAGCTTGTCGCTGCACTTGCGTTCCAAGACTAAAGCAATCCGGAGGCCGGATTGCAACGGATTAGATGTTCGTCTTTGCCGCAGGCCGGAATTCTCGTCGTTTGGCCCGCTTTGGGGCAATTTTCAAACATAAAACCCTGCGAAAAGATGCCGCAAAAGTCGTTTTTCCCGCTCCGATGTCGGCGCTTGAACCGCCTGTCGCGCCCGTTGCGGCCGTTTTCGGGCCGGGCGGGGCGCCATGTCAGGGGCCGGGCAGCCGCGCGTGAACCGGGTTGGGGCACCGCAATGCCCACGGTCAGGACGCCTTTTCGAGGGCGATGGGCAGTCCCCCCTCCTCGGTCAGGAATCGGATGACCCGGTCCAGTCCGACACCGCGGTTGAGCTGTGCCAGCACATGCGGGCGGTCCTGCCGCGCCGCCCGGGTATCGGCCTCCAGCAGATCCCGGTCGACGCCGACATGGGGGGCCAGATCGGTCTTGTTGACCACCAGAAGATCGGATTTCACCAGCCCAGGTCCGCGCTTGCGGGGGATGTCCTGCCCCGCCGCCGTGTCGATCACATAGATGCTCAGGTCGGCCAGTTCCGGGCTGAAGGTCGCGGCAAGGTTGTCACCGCCGGATTCGATCAGCACCAGGTCGAGGTCGGGAAAGGCCTCGGTCAACTCGGCCACGGCGGCAAGATTGATCGAGGCATCCTCGCGGATCGCTGTATGCGGGCAGCCGCCCGTCTCGACGCCCCGGATGCGCGCACCGGGCAGAACTTGGGCGCGCATCAACGCCTCGGCGTCCTCGCGGGTGTAGATGTCGTTGGTGACAACGGCCATCGAGCACCGTGGCGCCAACAGCCGCGCCAGCCCCTCGGTCAGGGTGGTCTTGCCAGCCCCCACCGGGCCGCCGATGCCCACGCGCAGCGGGCCGTTCATGGATGATGTGGTCATGTGCGACAGATCCTCACCTCTTGCGTTTCATGGGTCAGCGCGACCAGATCCCCGGCCAGCGCGCAGCCGCCGAGCGCCTCCAGCGATGTGCAACGATTACCGCGCGACGCTGGCGCGGGATTTCGACGATGACGCGGCCGACCTGACGCAGCGTATCGGGTGCCCGACGCTGGTCTT
>NZ_JBKOTX010000207.1:0-9268 GCF_047086965.1 Roseovarius halophilus (ex Wu et al. 2025)
CGGCATTGATTGCCGACCCGTCAGCAAAGACGATCGATCCGTTTTCGCCAAAGGCAAGCACATCAAGCGTGTACTCACGGGAGAAAGTGGAGGCGATATATGCGGATCGTTGTTTGTCAGGAAGTTGGCGGCGCGGATCGCCTCCATCTCCTTGCCGGGGCGCGGCTTGGTGGACCCGAGGTTGAACAGCTGGCAGAAGGTTTCGTCGTCGATATCCCCGGGCAGGGCGATGCCGGCGGCGGCCAGCTCGGCCTTCTTGGCCTCGATCTCGGCCTGTTTCACCGGCAGCGTGATCGGATTCATGATCGCGCTGGTCATGCCCGCGCCCATCGCCATCGGCAGGAAGGCGTTGTTGATGCCGTGCCGGTTGGGCAGCCCGAACGAGATGTTCGAGGCGCCGCAGGTGGTGTTCACGCCCAGCTCCTCGCGCAGCTTGCGCACCAGCCGGAAAACCTGTTGGCCGGCGGTTCCCATGGCGCCGATGGGCATGACAAGCGGATCGACCACGATGTCATGCGCGGGAATGCCGAAATCGGCGGCGCGTTCCACGATCTTCTTGGCGACGGCGAAGCGGACGTCCGGGTCCTCGGAAATGCCGGTGTCGTCGTTCGAGATCGCCACGACCGGCACGTCGTATTTCTTGACCAGCGGCAGGACCAGTTCCAGCCGTTCCTCTTCGCCGGTCACGGAGTTGAGCAGCGGGCGGCCATGGGCGGCCTGAAGCCCGGCTTCGAGCGCGCCGGGCACCGAGCTGTCGATGCAGAGCGGCAGATCGACGAGGCCCTGCACCAGTTCGATCATCCGCGTCATCAGCGGGGGTTCTGTCTCGTTGGGGTTGGGGTTCGAGTTGTAGACGACGCCCGCGTTGATATCGAGCACGGTGGCCCCGGCATTCGCCTGCGCCACCGCGTCGGATTCGACAGTCGAGAAATCGCCGGCCTCCAGTTCCGCGGCGAGCTTCTTGCGGCCGGTCGGGTTGATCCGCTCACCGATCACGCAGAAAGGTTCGTCGAATCCGATGATCGCGGTCTTGGTCTTGCTTTCGACTACGGTACGCGTCATTTGCTATCCTTGCTGACTTGCGGGCACGGTGGACGCGCCGCCGTTCTCGATGGCCCAGTTGGCGTTCGCCTTGATCCCGCCGAGCGGGAAGAAGTGAACATTCGTGATGTTGAAGTCCGGGTGGGCGGCCTTGTGTGCGGCAAGGTCGGTCAGCACCTCCGTCGGCTCGTAGGGCATCATCAGCTTGGAGACATCCATCGCGCGTTTCTGGAGAACCTTGAGCGACGGGCCGACGCCGCAGGCGATGGCGAACTTGATGAGCGTCTGAAGCTTGGCCGGGCCGGCGATCCCGATGTGAACGGGCAGGGTGATGCCCGCCGCGCGCAGATCGTCGGCCCACTTGATGATCGGCCCCGCGTCAAAGGCGAACTGGGTGGCCAGTGCCATCTGCGCGTCCGTGGTTTCCGAGAACTTCTGCTTCCACCGCAGGGCGGCATCGACATTCGCGCGGCTGCCGTCGGGGTCGATGTCCTTGTTGCCCTCGGGATGGCCAGCGACATGAAGCCGCTTGAACCCGGCCCGGTCGAACTCGCCCGTTTCAAGCATCTGCATGGACGAGTCGAAATCGCCGTGCGGCTTTTCAACCCCGCCGGCCAGCAGGAGTGCCTGATCCACGCCCGCCTCGCCCTGGTAGCGCGCGATCCAGTCGGCCAGCGTGGCGCGATCCTTGATGATCCGCGCGGGGAAATGCGGCATAACGGGGTAGCCCTCGTTGGCAAGCCGCCGCGCGGTCGCGACCATGTCCTCGATGGGCGTGCCCTCGATATGCGCGATGTAGACGCGGGTGCCCTCGGGCAGCAGGTCGCGGAAATTCTCGACCTTCTCGGCGGTGCGCGGCATCACCTCGATGGAATAGCCCTGCAGGAAGGCTTCGAGCTGGCCGTTCGAGACCGGCGCGGGTTTCTCACGCTTCTTGAAGTTCAAAAGAGCCATCGTGGCCTCCCATAGCGCTTTGGGGTTCATGCCCAACCATCATTCGCGATCAGTTGCTTGATACGCGCCTGATCATACTCCGCGTCCAGCCGTGCCGCCTCGGCCTCGGCCACCTGCGAGGGGTCCCCCTCGACATGGAACGGATCGGCCTTGCGCCATTCGGCGAGGTAGGCGTCGGTGTCCTCGGCGCCGATCTTCATGGCGGCGCGGTCGATCGCCTGTTCGAACCGTTCGGGCAGCGGTTTTTTCGCGCCCCGGCGGCCCTTGCCGACGATGACCTGTGCGGGGATGTCCCGCCAGTAGACGATGGTGACGTCAACCATGGCTGATTCCTTCGTTCCAGATGGGCCCTATCTAATGTAGACGGGCGGGTGGACAGGGTCGAATTTCGACAATCCGCGTCCGTCATGCGACTTGTTGACCGTAACCCGGGTTTGCGTGCCACGCCACGGGGGGCGGCGTCACATCTCGGCGAGCCGTCGAGGGCATGTGGTTGGAGGCAACGCTTGCGCGGGCGTGCAGAAGACACTACCTTGTCATCAACTCGATATGGAGGGCGTGACAGTATGGCGCCCAGGCGCTCCGCAGGTGCGGGCGCGTTCCCGAAACCGGTTGAGCGTCCCGCGCCCCCACCGCCCGAGTCGGCGCCGCTCTATGCTGCGCTCGACCTGGGTACAAACAGTTGCAGAATGCTGGTTGCCCGTCCGGAGGGCAGTCAGTTCAAGGTCGTGGACAGCTTTTCGAAATCTGTTCAGCTCGGCGCGGGCCTTGAGAAGTCCGGGCGATTGTCGCGGTCGTCCATTCACCGCACGATACAGGCGCTGCGGGTGTGCAATCACAAACTGAGGCGCAACAACGTCAGCCGGATGCGGCTGGTGGCGACGGAAGCCTGCCGCCGGGCGTGTAACGGCGCCGATTTCATGAAGCGGGTGCGGCGCGAGACGGGCCTTGACCTTGACATCATCGAGCCGCAGGAAGAAGCGCAGCTTGCCGTGGTGTCCTGCGCGCCGCTGGTCAGCGCGAACACGGACCAGCTGCTGGTGGTCGATATCGGCGGCGGGTCGACCGAGCTGGTCTGGATCGACCTGACCGGCGTGCCGCGGCGCGAGCGCGCGCGCTCGATCATGCGGATGCATGCGGGGTTCGCCCCGACCGACCCCGACTTTCCCGCGGCGCGGGTGGTGGACTGGATCAGCGTGCCGTTGGGCGTTGCGACGCTGCGCGACCAGTTCCACGACGTGGAGGACGACAGCGCACGTTTCGCGCTCATGAGCTGGTTTTTCGAGGAGAACCTCGCGGAGTTCGCGCCCTACAAGCACGAGCAGACGCGCGAGGGCTTCCAGATCGTGGGCACGTCGGGAACGGTGACGACGGTGGCCGCCAGCCATCTGGGCCTGCGGCGCTATGACCGCAACAAGGTTGACGGGCTGACCATGACCAGCGACGAGATCGACCGCGTCATCCGGACGTATCTGGCACTGGGCCCGGTCGGGCGGCGCCGCGATCCGCGGATCGGGCTTGACCGGCAGGCGCTGATCATGTCGGGATCGGCCATCCTGCAGGCACTCCTGCGATGCTGGCCCACCGATCGGCTGTCGGTGGCCGACCGCGGCCTGCGCGAGGGCATCCTTTACGCGCAGATGGCGGCGGACGGGGTGCTGGCGGATGAAACTGCCTGACGGGTGTGAAGGGAACTGCAATGGCGAAGAAACCGGATGGCCGAAACACCTCGGGGCGTGGGCAGCGTGACCTGACCGTGAAGGTCAAGACGGCGCGGGGCCGCAAGCCGTCATCGACGCGCTGGCTGCAACGGCAATTGAACGACCCGTACGTGAAACGCGCGCAGGCCGAGGGGTACAGGGGCCGTGCCGCCTTCAAGATCATGGAGCTTGACGACAAGCACCGGTTTTTCGTGCCCGGCGCGCGCGTGGTCGATCTGGGCTGCGCGCCCGGCGGCTGGTGCCAGGTGGCGGTGCCGCGCGTGAACGCCCGCGGCGAGAAACAGGGCAAGGCGCAGGGCTACATCCTCGGCATCGACCTGCAGGACGTGGAGCCCATCGCCGGGGTCGAGCTGCACAAGCTCGATTTCATGGAGGACGGGGCCGACGCGAAGGTCAAGGCATGGCTGGGCGGTCGCGCCGACGTGGTGATGAGCGACATGGCGGCCGCCAGTTCGGGCCACAAGCAGACCGATCACATGCGGATCATGGCGCTGTGCGAGGCGGCCGCGTGGCTGGCCTTCGACGTGCTGGACGAGGGTGGCACCTTTGTTTCAAAGGTGCTTGCCGGCGGGACCGAGGGCGAGTTGCAGAAGTTGCTGAAGCGGAAGTTCACCAAGGTGGTCAACGTGAAGCCGCCGGCATCACGCGCCGACAGTTCCGAGAAATTCGTGGTTGCGACCGGGTTCCGCGGTTGACCTTACGGCGGGCGCGGACCGGACCGGTCGGGCGCCGCTCACCCGGTGGCGGATGCGCTGGCAAGGCGCCGCGCAAGGTCAAGAAGCTGGCCGATGGCGTCTGCAAGCCGGTCATCTGCAACCGTCAGCGCGACGCGGACATGGCCGGCGGCGGCCTGTCCGAAACTTTCACCGGGCATGACGGCGACCAGGTGGTCGTCGAGCAGGCGGCGCGCGAAGGCCTCGCCCGACAGGCCGGTGGCGCGGATGTCCAGCATCACGAACATGCCGCCATCCGCCGGGATGGCGTGCACGGTGTCCTGCGCGTCGACCCGCCGCAGCACGAGGTCGCGGCGGCGGCGGAAGGGGGCGGCGATCTTTGCCTCGAAATCCGGGCCGAGGTCGAGCGCATGGCACGCCGCTTCCTGCACGAAGCCGGCGACCCCGTAGGTTGTGTGCGTGGACAGGTTGCCCATGTGCGCGATCACCTCCTCCGGGCCTATGACCCAGCCGATGCGGCTGCCGGTCATGGCATGGCTTTTCGACAGCGAGCCCACGACGAGCGTCCGCTCGGCCATGCCGGGCACCGCGCGCGGCGTCAGGTGCGCGCCCTGCCAGAGCTGCGTGTCGTAGACCTCGTCGGAGATCAGCCACAGGTCGTGATCGACGCAGGCGCGCGCGATGCCCTCGATTGTCGCGGCGGTGTAAACGACGCCGGTGGGGTTGTTCGGCGTGTTGATCAACAGGCTGGCCGCGCCCGGTGCCCGCGCGGCGATGTCTGCCGGATCGGGCCGGAACGCCTTGTCCGCGCGGGCCGGGATGGCCTCGGGCCGTGCGCCCACGGCGCGGATTGTGCCGGGATAGGTCGCGTAGAAAGGATCGACGAAGAGCGCGGTATCGCCCTCGTCGCAGGCGGCGTGATGGGCGGCGAACAGCCCCGCCTGCCCACCGGGGACGACCAGCACGTTGTCCGGGGTGGTCGGAACGCCGGTACGGTCGCCGACCCGGGCCGCGACGCGTTCGCGCAGGTTGGCATTGCCGTTGAACATGGAATATCCCACGTGCCCGGCCAGCGTGGCCGCGTGCATCGCGTCGAGGATGCCGCGGTCGGTGCCCACGTCGTGTTCGCCGATGGTCAGCTGCGTGACCGGTTGACCGGCCGCGACCATCCGGTTGGCGCGGTAATAGACATCCCATCCGTCCGAGCCGCCGGCGGTGAGCCCGCGTATCCGGTTTGACGCTTTCACTGGTCGAGGTCCCCCATCGTGCTGTTACAGTGACGTGGCCGCAATGCGGTGCGAAAGTCAAACCGAATCCGGGCCGTCAGGGCGGGCGATGCATCATGGCTTGACGCCGCGGCCACGGCGGCGTACCCCGTGGCTCATGACCACACGCACCGAGACCGTCATTCGCTGCATTACCTGCTGACATCGTCAGGCGGGCCGGTCTTCTATTCCATCCACGAGAGTAAGTTGCTAAGCCCGCCGCGGGATCCTGCGCGCGCCAGAGAGGGCTTCATGACCGAGATCAAGCTGTACAACACGAGGACACGGAAGAAAGAGCCGTTCGAGCCTTTGGATAAGGGCGACGTGCGCATGTATGTCTGCGGTCCGACCGTGTATGACCGGGCGCATCTGGGCAACGCGCGGCCGGTGATCGTGTTCGACGTGCTCTACCGGCTGCTGCGCCATGTCTATGGCTCCGACCATGTGACCTATGTGCGCAATTTCACCGACGTCGACGACAAGATCAACGCGCGGGCGGTCGAGAACGTGGGGGAAGAGGGCGACGTGAACGCCGAGATCGCCCGGATCACCGAAATGACGACGCAGTGGTTTCTGGACGACATGGGCGCCTTGGGCGCGCTGGAGCCCACGCAGATGCCCCGCGCGACGCAGTATATCGGCCAGATGATCGACATGATCGAGACGCTGATCGAGAAGGGCCACGCCTACGAGGCCGAGGGGCATGTGCTTTTCGATGTCGAATCCTGGCACGAGGGCTATGGCAAGCTGTCGGGCCGGTCGGTCGACGACATGGTCGCGGGCGCGCGGGTCGAGGTCGCGCCCTACAAGCGCAACCCGATGGATTTCGTGCTGTGGAAACCCTCGACGCCCGACCTGCCGGGCTGGGACAGCCCGTGGGGCCGGGGGCGGCCGGGATGGCATATCGAGTGCTCGGCCATGAGCTACGAGCTTCTGGGCGAGAGCTTCGACATCCACGGCGGCGGCAACGACCTGATGTTCCCGCATCACGAGAACGAGATCGCGCAGAGCTGCTGCGCCCATCCCGAGGGCGAATTCGCGCGCTACTGGCTGCATAACGAGATGTTGCAGGTCGAGGGCAGGAAGATGTCCAAGTCCCTCGGCAATTTCTTCACGGTGCGGGATCTGCTGGATCAGGGCATACCGGGGGAGGTGATCCGGTTCGTGTTCCTCTCGACCCATTACCGCAAGCCGATGGACTGGACGGCGGAGAAGGCGAAAGAGGCAGAAAAGACGTTGCGTAAATGGCGATCCTTGGCCAATTCAGCGGGCGCCGACGGGAATGTGCACCCCGCCGTCATCGACGCACTGGCCGACGACTTGAATACGCCCGGTGTAATCTCGGAACTGCACAAGATTGCAAAATCCATTCAGGATCGCCAGAGAGCAGAAGTTCCATGGGCGGAGATCGACAACTTCGCGGCGTCGGCCCGGCTGTTGGGGCTGCTCGAAGACACCGCCGTTATGGGGGCGTGGGTATTCGACGATGCCGTTGAAAGGCTCGCCTCGAATGAAGCGTTGAGCGAACTGGCCGTAACATTGAAAGAATCGCGCGCCAAGGCCATGCAAAACAGAGATTTTTCCGAGGTCGACCGTCTCAAGGCCGCCTTGGTCGATGCCGGAGTCGAAGTGCGCATGAGCAAGGAGGGGGTGGAGCTGATCCCCGGTGCGGGCTTTGACCCGGCCAAGCTGGAGGCATTGAAGTGACGCGCTTTTCGTTACCTCGCCTGCCTGCCGCGCAGGGCCCGACCGCCGGGGGGGCGCTGCAACCGCTGTTCGGCGCACTTTATGGCCGCCAGACACCTCCGATGATGGCGCGGGACTGCGACGTTGCAAAAGCGCCCGCCCGGGGGGGCGGTCGGGCGCTGCGCGGCGGCGCACAAGTGCGCCTTGAACCCGCGCAAAGGCCATGCTGCGAGGGGGGGTGCTCATGACCAAGGAACGGCTCTACCTCTACGACACCACGCTGCGCGACGGGCAGCAGACGCAGGGTGTCAGTTTCTCGACCTCCGAAAAGAAACAGATCGCCGGGGCGCTTGACCGGCTGGGCGTGGATTACATCGAGGGCGGCTGGCCGGGCGCCAACCCCACCGACAGCGCTTTTTTCGAGGCAACGCCGGAAATGCGGGCCACGCTGACCGCCTTCGGCATGACCAAGCGGGCGGGCCGCAGCGCCGGGAATGACGACGTGCTGGCGGCGGTGATGAATGCCGGCACGCGGTCCGTCTGCCTTGTGGGCAAGACCCATGATTTCCACGTCGAGCGCGCGTTGGGCATCACGCTGGCCGAGAATGTCGAGAACATCGCCCGGTCAGTCGCCTATATCGCGGCGCAGGGCCGCGAGGCGCTGTTGGACGCCGAGCATTTCTTCGACGGGTGGAAAGCCAACCGGGCCTATGCGCTGGAATGCCTGCGCGCGGCGCTGGAGGCCGGGGCGCGCTGGATCGTGCTGTGCGACACCAACGGTGGCACCCTGCCGGTTGAAATCGGCCGGATCACCGCCGAGGTGATCGCGGCGGGCATCCCCGGTGACAGGTTGGGCATTCACACGCATAACGACACCGAGAACGCCGTGGCCGGCAGCCTTGCGGCCGTCGATGCGGGGGCGCGGCAGGTACAGGGCACGCTGAACGGGCTGGGCGAACGCTGTGGCAACGCGAACCTGACGGCGCTTTTGCCGACGCTGCTGCTGAAGGAACCATATGCAAGCCGCTACGAGATCGGGGTGACGCGCGAGGCGCTGAGCGGGCTGACGCAGGCCAGCCGGCTGCTCGACGAGATCCTGAACCGGGTGCCGATGAAGCAGGCCGCCTATGTCGGCGCGTCGGCCTTCGCGCACAAGGCGGGGCTGCACGCCAGCGCGATCCTCAAGGACCCGTCGACATACGAGCATATCGACCCGTCGCTCATCGGCAACGCGCGGGTCATTCCCATGTCGAACCAGGCGGGCCAGTCGAACCTGCGCCGGCGGCTGGCCGAGGCGGGGCTGGAGGTGGCGCCGGACGACGCGGCGCTGCCGCGCATCCTCGACGAGGTCAAGCGGCGCGAGGACCGCGGCTATACCTATGACAGCGCGCAGGCCAGTTTCGAGTTGCTGGCGCGGCGTGAACTGGGCCAGTTGCCGGACTTCTTCGAGGTCAAGCGCTACAAGGTCACGGTCGAGCGGCGGAAGAACAAGTACAACGAGACAGTGTCGCTGTCCGAGGCCGTCGTCGTGGTCAAGGTTGATGGCGAGAAGAAGTTGTCGGTATCCGAATCCATGGACAGGACGGGCAGTGACCGCGGGCCGGTGAACGCGCTGGCCAAGGCGCTGGCCAAGGACCTGGGGCGCTACCAGGGTGTCATCGACGACATGCGGCTGGTCGATTTCAAGGTGCGCATCACGCAGGGCGGCACCGAGGCGGTGACGCGTGTCATCATCGACAGCGAGGACGGGCAGGGGCGCCGCTGGTCCACCGTGGGGGTGAGCCCCAACATCGTGGACGCGAGTTTCGAGGCGTTGCTCGACGCGATCAACTGGAAGCTGCTGCACGCCGGGGCAATGGCGTGACAGGGCCGGTGCGGCCGTCTTTCGGGGGCCGCGGCCATGCGGCGCCGCGCGGCGGGGCTTGCC
>NZ_JBKOTX010000208.1:0-8794 GCF_047086965.1 Roseovarius halophilus (ex Wu et al. 2025)
CCGCGTCATCAACCTCAGTATTTCAATCCAACGAAACCGCGAACATCCTGCCCGCAACCCCGTCCGGAAAACCAACCGCGCCTCAACGCCGCCGGTGAGGGGGTATCTACGGATTGCTGCCGGATCTCGCAACCCCTTTTTTCGGCCCAGCGTCATTTTTTTGTAAAAAACCGGATTATCCCGTCATTTCAGACGCCTACGCTAGTCATGTTTCTTCGGACGGCAGTTATTGGAAATGAAATTTCGGCGTCCCGATCCAGCCGAGTGCGGCCTACCGGCTTATCCACAGACTTACCCCCAGACCATGCGGGACTCAGCCCTCAATCCGGCTTGGCCGGCGAGTCGCGCACATCCGATGGCCGCGACTCGCACCGCCCCGAGTCGGCAGGATCTGCCCGTTCTCACCATGATCCTGAAAGAATGCCGTGCCGCGGCTCATTTCACGGCCTCACGCCGGCTGTTTCTTGCGTGGCCGGCGAATGCGAAGCGCCAGGAGCCCCAGAATCACGACCAGGTAGATCAGCGGCTCGATCTGGAAGCCCTTCACCAGCCAGAAGAAGTGGATCGCGGCCAGGAGGGCCGCCGCGTAGGTGAGCATGTGCAGCCGCCGCCACGTCGCCCCCAGCCGGCGCACCGACCAGTTGTTGGATGTGACCGCCAGCGGCACCATCAGCAGGAAGGCCGTGAACCCGACCGTCACGTAGGGCCGTTTCAAGATGTCCGCCCAGATCTGCGCGGGGATCGCCACGTCCAGCAGCAGCCAGACCAGCAGGTGCAGCGTGACATAGACAAAGGCCAGCACCCCGATCGCGCGGCGGAACTTCAGCAGGTTTACCCCGGCAAGGCGCCGCAGCGGCGTCACCGCGAGAACGGCCACCATCAGTTGCAGCGCGATCTCGCCCAGTTCATGTTCAAGCACCTCGATGGGCTCCACCCCGAGCCTGCCTGTGGTGCCCAGCCAGAACAGCCAGACCGCCGGCACAAGCCCCAGCAGGTAAAGCGGCCATGCAGGAATCCGCCGGATGCCGCGATTGACCGTCTCGACCGCCGCGTTCATGTGTCTGTTCCCCCGGCCCTGCCCGCGATCAGAACTTCCTGGTAAGGTCCATCCCCGCGTAAAGCGACGCGACCTCGTCACCGTAGCCGTTGAACATCTGCGTATCTATGCGCGGCGAAAACAGGCCGCCGCCGATGCGCCGCTCGGTGGCCTGGCTCCAGCGGGGATGGTCCACCTCGGGGTTCACGTTGGAATAGAACCCGTATTCGCGCGGGTTGGCCTTGTTCCAGCTCGTCGGCGGCTCGGTGTCCGTCGCGGTGATGCGCACGACGGACTTGATGGATTTGAACCCGTATTTCCACGGCACGACCAGCCGTAGAGGCGCCCCGTTCTGGTTGGGAATGTCGCGGCCGTAAATCCCGGTGGCCATGATGGTCAGCGGGTGCATCGCCTCGTCCATGCGCAGCCCCTCGACATAGGGCCACTCCAGAACCGGGTAGCTGACGCCCGGCATCTCGTCGGGGCGCAGTACCGTCTCGAAGGCGACGTATTTCGCCCCGGGCCGAACGCCTGCCATGTCCAGCAGGTCGGCCAGCTCGAACCCGTTCCACGGAATCACCATCGACCATGCCTCGACACAGCGGAACCGGTACAGGCGGTCCTCTACCGTCATCTTGGCCATGATGTCCTCGAACGCGTACGCGCCGGGCCTGTCCACCATGCCGTCGATCCGCACCGTCCACGGTTCGGTCGTCAGCATGTGGGCGTTCTCGGCCGGGTCGTCCTTGCCGGTGCCGAACTCGTAGTAATTGTTGTAGCCGGTGATGTCGTCCCAGCTGTTCGGCTCCATCGCCTCGGCCCGCGCGCGCCCGCCGGCGACAGCAAGGCCCAGCCCGGCCGTCGCGCCGGCCACCAATTGCCGACGGTTCAGCCAGGCACGTTCCGGCGTGACGTCACTTTCCTTGAGGTCGCTCTTCCATCGAAAGGCCATTGTCGAGGTCCACCATACGTAATGCGATTGACTGGAACATAGTTTTCCCGCGATCCGAGGCCAAAGCAATGCGCTTCACGAAGCCGTGGGCGCGTTGTAACTCGGCCGGATCTTGTTGAACGGCACGCTTGTGCCGTCGGCCTGCACGATACGCACGTGCCGCCGCCGCATCAGGCGCGGTTCGCCCACGCCGACGGAATGAGCGATGGTTTCGACCTCCCCGATGACCGAGCGGGCGTAATTCGCCACTTTCTCGTACTTGTCCTCGACGACAAGCCCGGCCTGCAGACGCGGGTCATGGGTGGTGATGCCCGTCGGGCAGGTGTTGCGGTTGCACTTCAAGGCCTGGATGCACCCCAGCGAGAACATGAAGCCCCGCGCGGAGGTGACGAAATCGGCCCCGGCACAGATCGCCCACGCCACGTCACCCGGATTGACCAGCTTGCCGCTGGCAATGACGCGGATCCGGTCCTTCAGCCCGTACCGGTCGCGCATGTCCACCATCCGCGGCAGCGCCTCGCGCAGGGGCATGCCCACCAGGTCCATCAGCGGCATGGGCGCGGCACCGGTGCCGCCGTCGCCACCGTCTATCGTGATGAAGTCGGGGGCGGCCTGCTCGCCACGCTCGTTGATCAGCTCGAAGAAGGCCGCCCATGCATCGGACGAGCCGATCACCGTCTTGAGACCGACGGGCTTGCCCGTGACCTCCCGGATATGCCCGATGAAATCCAGCAGCTCGCCGTAATCGTTCACCTCGCGATGGCGGTTGGGCGAGATGCTGTCCTGCCCGATCTCGATACCGCGGATCCGGGAGACCTCGGCATCCACTTTCGCACCGGGCAGGATGCCGCCCTTGCCGGGCTTGGCGCCCTGCGCAAGCTTCAGTTCGAACATCTTCACATGCGGGTTGGCCGCCACCTCGCGCAGCTTGGCGTCATCCAGGTTGCCCGCCGCGTCGCGTACCCCGTATTTCGCCGTGCCGATCTGGTAGACGATGTCGCAGCCGCCCGTCAGGTGATGCGGGCTCAGCCCGCCTTCGCCGGTATTCAGCCAGATCCCCGCCTTGGCAGCCCCCCGGCTGAGCGCCTCGACCGCCGGCCGCGAAATCGCGCCATAGCTCATGCCCGAGACGTTGAAGATGGATTTCGCCTTGTAGGGGATCGCGGCACGGGGGCCGATCTCCATCGGCGCGGTCACGCTGAACTGGTCGTCCAGCGGCGGAAACGCTGCCGGCACGAAGATCGGCGTGCCCGGCACCCCGAGGTTTCGCGTCGAGCCGAAGGCGATCGTGTTGCCCTTGCCGCGCGTGGCGTGTTTCACCCAGTCGCGCTGTGCGCGGTTGAACGGCATCTCCTCGCGGTCCATGGCAAAGAAGTACTGGCGGAAGAACTCGCCCAGCTTGGTGAACAGGCCCCGGAAACGCCCGATCACCGGGTAATTGCGCCGGATGGCATCGCCGGTCTGCGTCTTGTCCAGCACGTAGAACAACATGGCGACGAAAACCGCGCCGCCCAGCACCAGCACGAAAAGCAGCGCCAGCACCTGCAGCGCATTCATCGCGAATTCCATGCGTTGTTCTCCCTCTTCTTCTTGGGCATCCCGCCCTAAAGCTTGTGAACCACCGCCACCTGATCCTTGCGCCCCTTCTGGTAGAAGGCCGGCACCAGCATGCAGCCCGCGATCGCGGGGATCAACGCGTCGAACTCCGCCGCCACGCCCGAATCGGAATGGGCAAACCGGCGCGTATCCAGGTAGCTCCGGAAAAGGTCCGCCGTCTTGGTGATGCCGGCCTGCTCGTAGGTCTTGGGCTGCCAGCGCAGATCCTCGATCACGTACAGCCCGCCGGACGGCATTTTGGGAAACACCTCCAGAAACGCGTTCTGCTGATGGTGGCTGGCGTGGCTCGCATCATCCACCACGATCATCGGCGCGGGGTCGATCCCGGCAACCGCGCGGGCGATCTGGCTGCGGTCGCCCATGTCGCAGCGGTGAAAGGTGAAACGCTCATGCTCGAACCAGGAGAAGTCCGACACATCGAGCCCGTGAACCCGTGCCTTCGGAAAATAGTCCAGCCACATCCGCACCGAGGGCAGATCCACCGTCGGCCGGTCCGCGCTTTCACCATGTTCGGGCCCGCCGATCAGCAGGCCCATCTCGAGAAATCCGATGCGGCGGCGCCGGAACGGGTTGAACAGCATGTGGTAAAGTTCGGTATAGCGATGCTTGGCCGACCCCTTGTCGGAGCCGTACCGGTCGGCGAGCGCTGTCAGCGGGTTCGCCACCGGCGTCGGTGCGGATGCAACGGCGGGCGATGCCTGCGCCGCGACCGCCGCGCCGGTCTCTTCCACCATTGCCACCGCCCGGCGTTTCTTGGCCGGTGCGGGCAGTGGCGCGGGCTTGTCGATGACCGGCTCGGGCGCCATCCCGTGCTGGCGCAGCAGCGCGTCCAGGTAGCTGCCCGGTTCCGGCACGCCCCCGTGATTGCCGATGAAGCGCTTGATCCGCCGTCCGTAGAAATGGATCGAGACGGTCTCGGGGCGGACCTGCGCGGCGATCTTGTCATGTCCGGCGGCGCGCACCAGCTTGCGCCGGTCGCCGAATCCCACCGGGTAGAGCACCTCGCGCGGCAGGGCATGGCGCGCTTCGCCGGTCTTGTGAAGGTAATGCGTCAGGGCGTGCGGCCCCCAGACGCCCCAATCCATCTCGCTCACATGCATTGGCGTTCCCGCATCGCGGAGCCGCGCGAGCGCGTCACGCTCCTCGGGCCGGAACCATTCGGGAATGCCGTATTCGTCGCGCGTCATTTCCAGCAGCGCGCCCAACGCCTCGCTGTCGCGCGGCAGGCCGAGAACCCCGCCATTGATGTGGCGGGGGCTTTCCCAGCCGAAGAAATGCCCCGTGTCGCTATGGAAGGGCCGGCGGCAATAGGCATCCAGATCCGCCCAGATCACCCGGTCCCGCTTTGCCAGCAGGTGATACCGGAAAACGTCCGAGAAAAGCGCGAAGCTGCCCGTGCGGCCGTGGCGGATGAACCGGTCGATCTGCAGGATCTCGTTGCCGTGTACGCATTCGACACCGTCGGGCACGTTGGACACTTCGCCGTAGTGGTACAGTTTCACCGCGTGTCCCGCATCGACGAAGGATTTCGCGCACAAACCCTCGATATAGCTCAGCGGCCCCTCCACCCAGAGCATCCCGATCTCGTACTCGCGACTCATGTTGTCTCCTTTCACCCCGACCTGCCGGCCCGCCCCTACCGGAACTCGCTGTCATACCGCGCGTGGTTTTCAGGGTTTTTCTTGAATTTCTGTGTCCTGTCGACCGCGTTGAGCGCGGGCCACGCCTGCTCGACCAGCATGACGTTCAGCTTGTTGGCACGCCGGGTTTCCGGCGGCAGCGCCAACGCGGTGCGGATCAATCCGCGGTCCGCGAACGGGTTCATGTAGAATTGCGGCCCCATCGCCGTGAGATGCCCACCCAACGTGTTGGGCAACAACTGCTCGGTGAATTGAAAATCATGAATCCTGTTGCAGGCGTTCCGCGGCAGCGTATCGGCCCACATCATGTAGTCGGGGCCCCATATCGCCGCCTGCGTCGCATCGACCGTTTGCGCCACCCGCAGGCGTTCCAGCCCCTGCGCCAGCGAAAACTCCCGTTGCCCCGGGCGGTACTGGTTGGCGCGCAGGATCTCCATGACGTTCCCGCGCAACAGCAGGTCGGCGTCGGGCGCAAGTTGCTCGGCCACCAGCGTGCGCGCGTCCCGCCCCCTCGTCTGATATCCCGAGGCGATTTCCCGGTCCCGCTGAACCCGCTCGATCCGGGCCGTGTCGAACAGCGGCTTGTGGCGCGCCGCATGCGTGTCGATGATCTCGACCGGCAGCCCGGCGAGATCACCCAGTTGCCGGGCGATCATGAAGTCGAAACCGCTCATCTTGTTGACGTGATGCGTGAACAGCCGCGTGCCGCGCAACTGCTCCGGCGGCGCACAGGCCAGAAGGTTGCGCGAATCGTTGCCGCCCGTGACCGGCAGCGCGCAGCGGTAATTGCCCAGCAATGCCGCCATGATCGCGCGCAACCGCTCGACAATGCCCGCGCAGCTATCCTCCAGCGCGGTGGCGTCACGCTCGAAACCCTCGTCGCCGCGCGGGTAATGCCGCACGAGGCAGAAATTGCGCAGGTCGAGATAATGATTGCCGATCATCCGCTTCACGTGGCGGTCCGCGGTATGCTGGAAGGCGTAGTTTTGCGCGCCGCTCAGCACCGCGTCAGGGTCCACCCGCCGGTTGCGGACCAGCGGTCGATGCAGGCCCGGCAGCAACGACGACGCCACGACACGCGCCACCGGGTCGTAAACCGCCGACAGGTCGCAGACCGGGTCCATGTAGACGCGCTGCCGCGCCCCGTCCGACAGGATCACGACGTAGCGCCCGGCGATCCCCTCGATCACCCGCTCGGCGGCCTCCCAGAAACCGGCCTGCCCCGCGACCCCCGGCACGACCGGGTCCGCGGCGAAAAGCCCGCCCCGCGCATCCACCCCGATCCCGAGGAACAGCCCCGCCTCGGCGCCCGCCCCGTCGCGGATCCGGCAGACCGGCAGGTCGGGGCAATGGCACAGGTGCCAGCCGTCCAGCACGGCCTCCCGCCATCCCTCCGGGCAACATCCCGCCGCGCGGGTCAGGAAATACTGCCGGCGGAACAGCGTGGCGAAATCGCGGCCCTCGGCCCGGCAGACCGCGAGCGCCTGCACCTCGTCGCGTCTTTCCGCGCGCGCAGCCATGCCGTCAGCCGCCATCGGGCGTCACCATGATGATGTCGGGGTTCGCGGCGATCTCGGCCACGTCCCTTTCGTAGATCCGCGTCAGGTGCGCCCGTTCCTGCGCCGTCCACGGGTCGTAACCGCCATGCTCGGGACCGCGGGGGTATTTATCCTGCAGGGCCACGCGCTCGGCCAGCGCCTGGTCGGCCCCGACGCGGTGGATCATCTGCAACAGCTCCGCCACGGCCCGGCCGCTGGCGGTGGGCCGCTTGTTGCGGTCCTTCGGCTCCTTCAGCGCGTCGGCGTCGATGCCAGGCCCGCACAGCCCGGCCAGCACGCGCCGGTCCATCCGCCGGAAATCCTCGTAGCGCCAGACATGCACCGCGGCGTTCGGAAAGAAGGTAACGACGGATTTCAGGATATTGTGCCAACTCGGCATGTTCTCCATGACCTGCCGGCGCATCCTCCACTCGTCCACGAACCACTGGCCGCGGACCGACCGCAGGTACTCGACATAGGCCGAGGCGAAGAAATCGGCATAGTTGCGGATGCCAAGGTGTACCTCTGCCACCTCGTGCGGGAACTGCGCGGCGAAAACCTCGATCAGCTTGCGCCGCCAGCGGTAAAGCACGCCGCGCTTCACGCAATGCCCGCAATGACCGGCCATGTTCTCGTCCGACAGGATGATGCGCTGCGCCCCCGTTTCCAGCAACTCGCCGAAGAAGACCGCCGTCATCTCGTGCAACTCCGCGTCGGAAATCTTGGGGTCCCAGTCCATGCCGACCGCGTTGTAGACGTTGCACTGCACCGGCACCGTCAGCCGCTTGCGGGTGTCGCGGTGATGCACGTAATGCACGCCGGCCCGCGCCAGCGTCTTGGAATTGCGCGCCAGCATGGACTGGACATGACTGGTGGCCGTCTTGTGGAAGCCACCATGCAGGATGAAACGCGGTGGCCCGGTCATTCTGCCGCAAGGTCCTGAAGCAGGCGGTCACGGTTCACCGGCATCTCGCCGGGACGGTTGATCTGCTGCAACAGGTCATGCAGCGCCGACCAGTCCTCCCGCGCCTTCAGGCTCTTGATCCGCGCCCGGTGCCAGTCGCAGGCGGCCGCGTGCAGCCGGGCCAGTTCCGGGTCCGCCAGCAGCCCGTCCAGTTCGCGCTGCATGGCCGCGACCATGGGGAGCAGGCTGCGATCCTCGGCCATGTTCAGGTTCATGTCCGCCCAGTAGGCGACGCCCTGATCGCGGTCGACGTGGTTGGTCCGCCCCCGATCACGCTTGACAAGGAAACTGTCCACCGACCGCACGGCATAATGGTGCAGCCGGGCGTGATCGTGGCTGAATTTCGGATAGGCCGACCACCCCGCCTCGAAATACTTCCCGGGCATGTCCCGGCCGCCCGCGTCGCGCCAGACGAACCCGTCGGGTCGGCCGTCGAACTTGGGGCGGTGCACGCCGATTTTCACGATCGCCTCCGACGGGCGGAACAGCGTCTTCAGGCCGCGCGCGCGGTATTTCTCGGTGTAATCTTCCGGGGCGGCCCAGACAAATTGCTCGATCACCGGGCGGTCCGCGTACTCGGCCACGCCGCCGCAGCCGAAAATCTTCCAGCACAGCGAAATCGCGTCGGCCTCGCCGACCGCGGCAAACAGGTCGTCCAGCCGCCCCTGGCCCGTGCGTATCTTCAGGAACTCGTCACAATCCGCGCAGATGATCCAGTCCGCCTCTTGGTAGACGGGTTCTTTGAGCGCGCGGCGCAACGCCACCCGCTGCGGGCTCGCCCCGGTCTTGAACCTGTTGTCCACGTGCCGGGCCAGCCCCAGTTCTTCCAGCCGCGCGCCGATCCGGTCGGTCCCGTCGTCGCAATTGTTGGTATAGATCAGGAAATCGGTGAAACCGATCGCGCGGTTGTAGGCCACCCATTCCAGCATGAAGGGGCCTTCGTTCTTCATCGTCGTCACGATGGCGTTGCCCGCCGGAACCGCGCCGAAGATCAGGATAATGTCGAGAAAGGACTGATGCTTGGCCGCGATAAGCACCTCGTCGGTG